>NZ_QUCG01000016.1:0-66938 GCF_003473645.1 Prevotella sp. AM23-5
CCTTTCACACTTAACTCTCTTATTTTCAACATAATCCACATTCTGTGAAAGGAGATTTATTATCAACCTTAAATATTTTCTGCAAATTTATCCCTATAAAATTTGGTGGATTCAAAAAAGTAGTACCTTTGCACCCGCTTAAGAAAACCAAGCAATAATCTTATCTCATCATATTATACATCAAAATGATGCAGGAATACGATATTTATATCAATTTAGACGATATTGCGAGCGTTTTTGCTAGATTATCAGTACTTTTGTGCCGTAATATCAATAACGAAAATAATAAATAACGCAAAAATATAAATAACGCAAAAATCATAACCGAAATGAAACGAATCTTCTTATCGCTGATACTTACAGCGGCAACCTTGCCTTGGGCTACTGCAGCCCTGGCGCAGCAGGATCCATCTGAGGCTCCTGCCACCAGACCCGTAAATCCTGTTTCTGCACCACAGAAACTCATCTTCGTACCGGACTCCCTGAAACCCTATGATTTCAATAAGGATGATGAGAGATGGTGCTGGCGACATAGTGCACAGACCCAGAATATCGTGTATTTCTGGGAAAAGCCATTCGGAGATAATCCGCAGAATCCTCCTTCGCTCGAAGGTAAGCCCATGAAATTCGACCTGGGTAATCTGCAGACTCAGGTAGAACGGTTCTATCGTTTCTTCCGTGACACCCTGAAGTTCTCTCTGCCGGGCAGCATCTGCGACAAGTATAAGATGATGGTGATGGTGAACTATTCGCTGGAAGGAACCGCTTACGGCGGAACTTACGATGACTTTATCGGAGCGCTCTGGGTAACACCTAACCGTATTCAAGATCAAAAACTCAACTGTCTGGCTCATGAGTTGGGACACAGTTTCCAACTTCAGATTATGGCAGACAAAACGGGCGAAGCCTGGGGAGGAAGTGGCTTCTTCGAGATGACATCCCAATGGATGCTCTGGAGAGTGAATCCCGACTGGATAACAGATGAGAAGTATCATTTTGATGCCTTCAGACAGCTTACCCATAAGGGTTATCTGCATCTGGACAACATCTATCATTCGCCATACGTGATAGAGTGGTGGGCTGAGAAGCATGGTTTGGAAAGCATTGCCCAACTCTATCGGGAAGGAAAAGTAGGAGAGGACCCGGTTGTTACCTACAAGCGGAAGTATAAGATGAGTCAGAAGCAGTTTAATAATGAGATGTTCGACTGCTACCGCCATCTCGTGAACTTCGATTTCGATTATGCCCGTAAGGAGACCCGACCTTATGCCTGCACCTTTGATACCAGGATGCTGAAGCAGAAGAATGGTTATCTTCGTCCGGATACAGCTTCGGTTCCTGAGAACTATGGTTTCAATGCCATTAAGTTGGAAATCCCGAAGGCTGGCAAGAAGGTTATAGTAGATTTTAGAGCCCTCGATGCCGAGGGTAAGGTGTTCAAGGCATCTAAGGACAAGATGGCACGAACCATCGGTTACCGTTATGGTTTGGTGGGAGTAACTGACGATACCGATGAATGCATCTACAGCCCGATGGGCGAAGCGATGAGTGGAAAGGTTTCGCTTGTGGCTCCAAAGTCCCAGCCTCTCAAGGCGCTCTATCTGGTGGTGATGGGTGCTCCTGCGAATCATTCGCTCGATCCTTCTTCCCGCCGTTTCCCTTATGAGGTAAGAGTGAAGTAAGAACAACTTAATATTTCCGTTTATGAAACAACTTATGATAAGCCTCTTGTTGTTGCTTTCTTGTTTTTCTGTGCTGGCACAGGAAAAGACAGCCAACCGGGAGGTAAAAAAAGTCAAGAAGCTTTATGCCTTGTATGGTGGAACTTACGACTCTTTTACTCGTATGCCATTAGGTGCAAAGGTATTTCTGATGTTGAAGGATTCTACTATTGTAGATACCTTGTCGGCAGAAGTTTATAATAAAGATAGCTTCTTTAAGTTCCCTGTGGAGAAGGTTCGCCGGGATTATATCCTCAAAGCAACTTATCCAGGTTATTTCGATACATCCATCAACTATACTTTTGAGCCTAAGGGCAGAAAATATAATAATGCCTTGCCTAAGATATTGATGAAGAGAGATAATCAGAACTACGAGGCGCAGCTGGATGAGGTGGTTGTTAAAGCCACCAAGATTCAGGTGGTGCATCGTGGCGATACGATTGTATATGATGCGACAGCCTTTGCCATGCCTGAAGGTTCCATGCTGGATGCCCTCATCAAGCAGTTGCCAGGTGTAGAACTCAAGGAAGGTGGAGAGATTTTCGTGAATGGAAAGAAAGTGGATTTTCTTACCTTGAATGGCAAGAAACTCTTCAAGGGCAACAATCAGGTGATGCTCGAAAACCTGCCTTATTATACGGTGAAGGATATCAAGGTGTTTAACAAGAAGCGCACTTTGGCTGAGCAGATAAGTAAAGGTGAGGGCAGGGACTATGTGATGGATCTGAGCCTGAAACGTGAATATATACAGAATGCATTAGCTACCGTGGAAGCTGGTGGTGGAACCCAAGACCGTTGGTCGGCACGTACTTTCGGACTCTTGATGGGAGAAAAGCATGATGCGATGCTCTATGCCAATACCAACAATCTGAATGAGGATGGTACTCCAAGGAAAAATGGCGATTGGCTTCCTTCTCGTTTCTCGGAAGGTGTGAAGACCAATCGTGAGGTAGGACTTTCTGTCCGTTCCGGTAATAAGGAGAAAACCATCGACAACGATTTTCAAACAACAGTAAAATGGAATGAAGAGAAGATAGAGAGTGAAAGTCAGGGGGAGGTATTTGCCAAGGATGGCAATATCTCAAAACAAGGGTTTACCAAGGAAAAGAATAAATACTTCAGCTGGCGACTGGAAGATGAATTCCAGCATTCTACAGATAAGTTTGCACTCTATACTAATTCCTATGTGAGCTATGACCATGCCAAGACCCTATCTTCGACTGAAACTTCTACTTATCGTGACCAACTGATTAATGAAAGTTTGAACCAAGGTCTCGTTAAGGCTGATTATCTTTATGCGGGTACGAGGCTTGACCTTAAAAAACGCTTTTCGTGGGGTGATGCTATTAGTTTTACTTCAAGCATAGACGTTTCTCATAATAAGCCAAATGATACCTATTCGCTCAATAAGATGAATTATGCAGTTGAAGGTGTTGATGATGTCCGTAATCTCTATAGCGACCAGCACAAGCATTCCTATGATTATAGTTTTGGAGTGAGGTATGAATTGAGTTTATCTCATGGTTGGGTTATCAATATCCCCCTATCATTCATGCAGAAATATGAGAATCGCCATCATTCCAACTATCGTCTGGATCGTTTGGATGAGGGGGGATTTGATGAGTTAGGCATATTGCCTTCTACTACCGACCAATGGATGAAGGCGCAGGATGCTGACAATACCTATAGTTCAGATTTGTGGAAAAAAAGTTGCAAAAGTGAACTCCAGTTAATCAGACAAGGTGATGAGGGATTCTTGCTAATTGTCTTACCTCTAGAGTGGCAACAAGAACAGTATCACTATATGAGACTGGATATGGACACGGTGGCGAAGAGAAGAAAGTTTCTTTTTCAGCCCCAGCTTTTTTATACGAACTGGGGCAAGAATTCTAAGCAGATAGATTATAGTCTCAGTATGAAACAGCCTGACTTTGCCGATCTGATGCCATACGGCGATGATACCAATCCGCTGGCTGTTCGTATCAATAATCCAGACCTTAAGATGCTGATTCGCCATCATCTGGGAGCTTATATGAGTTGGAGTTCTGATTCTACCGACTTGAGCAGATGGGTGGCTATGGAGGCTAATTTGGTGAGGAACTCATGGGGTACGCGCACCTCTTATAATACAAAGACGGGTGCTTTTACCTATAGGAATGACAACGTGAACGGCAACTGGGATGCCAAATTGGCTGCAGGCTTTTCACGTTCCATAGACAAGCAGCATCGCTTCCGTTTCTCGGCAGATGCAAAACTGGGTTATGTGCGCAGCGTGGATTTCGACATCGACTACGATAACAAGGGAGCAGAACTGAGTAAGGTGAATACCTGGAGTCCATCAGTAGGCGCAAGCCTGACCTATCAGCTCAAGGATTTCCTATGGAAGGTGAAGGGAAAGTATGAGGGAAAGTACAGTTGTAGTAACCTGGAAATTTTTGAAGACATCAAAGCCTGTGATTTCCAATATGGCGCGGAACTGCAATATACCATCCCTTGGATGAAAGTGGGTATTCAGACAGACCTCACTATGTTTACCCGAAAAGGTTATAACAGTAACGAGATGAACACCGACGATTTGGTATGGAACGCCATGTTGACTCGTACCTTCTGCAAGGGAAATGTTACAGCCAAGCTTCAAGCTTACGACTTGTTGCACCAGTTGACCAACAAGGTTTATACCGTCAATGCTCAGGGCAGAACCGAAACTTGGTATAATACCATCCCTCGTTACGTGATGTTCTCGTTGGCGTTCAAGCTTCATAAGAAGGCAAAAAATGCGGAATAGGCATCTTTTATGCTTTTAATTATGAGGTTTGATAATAATACAGAAAACCATCCGATATAACTAATGCTATCGGATGGTTTTCTGTATTATTGTTGTTTAAATAAGTCTCTCTATATCTTCTATTGAAAGTCCTGCTCCTTGGGCAACTTGCTCTTGTGTGAGCCCCATGCCGAGAAGACGCTTTGCGGTGGCCAACTTTTCTTTGGCAATACCTTCTTCTCTGCCTTCTTCCTTCGCTGTATCGATCGAATTTTTTATATCTCGGTAAGCCTTGAGGCTGTCTTCATATTCTCGTAGCTCTTGTTGACTGAATTTTGCGATTTCTGCTTCTTCAAACAACTTCGTGAAAATTCTTTCTTTTAAAGCTTTCGGTCGTTTGTCAAGCTTGGGTAAATTCTTGAGTACATAGAGCCATTTGTCATACAGCGTTTCTAGCTCTGTCTCGCTTTTGTTGAACTTTGCAATCTCAATATACTTGAAAGAAAGCTTGTCGTTAAAGACCTTGAATGTCTTTTTGTCTAGCAGGCCAACATCGTGGTTGATTTCTTTTTGGTCGAAAGCTTCTTCCTTAAAATCAAAATTGAGCAACGCTACCGTGTAAACATGGGCTAGCTTGAAATTCCAATCCTGTCCTTTTGGTGCTTGCTCTCTGATAGGAAATGTAGAGTAGAAGAGAGAACGGTCTTTGAAATATTTCTGAAAAGCGTTCTGCATCTCAACAATGAACTTTTCTCCTTTCTCATTTTCACAATACACGTCAAAGATAGCTTTGCGCTCAGCGAAAACATCACCAACGTGCTCGCTATTGAGGTAGCGGACATCCTTAATGACTTGCTCTCCATCAAAAAGTGAATTTAGAAAGTTGATGAGCAAGTCTTTATTTGGCTTTGTTCCAAAGATACGTTTGAAACCAAAGTCGGTAAGTAAGCTGATATATCGTTCTTCTGATAATCTCATAATCTGTTCTTTTTATAGATTCTTTTGGCAAAGATACGACTTTTTATAATATCTCCCAAGTTTTTTTGCACAAATCTATCATTCTGATGTGATTTTTGACGAATCTTTAAGATGTTCTTTGGGAAAATACGATATTTGTATCATTTTAGACGATATTGCGACCGTTTTAGCTAGATTATCAGTACTTTTGTGGCGAAATATAAATAACATAAAATGACAATCGAAATGAAGAATAAGACTTTATTATCGACATCTCTCGCCTTGATGATGGCGATGCCGATGCAGGCACAACAACTCAAAGAGTATGCGGGGGATGCAGAGCTACGCATCCCGGAATGCAAGATAACGGCACCACCCAAATCTATGCATTTAGATAAATTTTATAAGAAATACGTGGATGTGAATGGCATTCCGATCGTAACGTCATGGCGAGTGCCAGACTCATGTATAGTGGCTGCGCATCATACACTCTATGCTATGACGAGTATGTTAAAACCAGAGGTGTTGGAAGCGATGAAAAAGCATGGAACTCGTGTGGCTATTATGGCTAGATATGAGGGCGAGACCGACATCCCAGAACATCATTTCATGATCAATGACACTACGGTGAATATGGATGTGCGGGCTCGAGGAATGGAAGGTACGATGGAAGTACCTGTCACAACCTGTGCGGAAGAGAACATCCTTGCTTACCAAATAGATAAGTATCATGCCGAGGATATCCTCATCCATGAGTTTGCACATTCCATTCATTTGATAGGTATCTATCAGGTGGATCCTACCATCAATGAAAAGCTAGACTCGCTTCTTGCCAAGGCGAAAGCTCGTGGCATTTATGCCAATACTTATCGATTGGACAATGGGATGGAATATTTTGCCGAGGCTGTACAAGACTGGTTTAATGTAAATGCAGAGGTACAACGTGCTGACGGCAAGCATAACTGGATTAACACCCGTGAGGAATTGCAGGCGATGGATCCTGATATGTATCATCTGTTGGCACAGTATTTCCCTGCTACTCAATTACAGATAAGCAAGCACAAGAAGCAAAACATTTATACTTGCGATTATACAGACTTGTTGCGTGCCAAGAACTTTGCATTCACCAGGCAAAAGCAGAAAGTAGAGGAGGGATACATGCCTTTCCGAGGACATCAGGTTTATTATCGAATTGTGGGCGAACGCCAGGAAGGTAAGGCACCTATCATCTTGCTGCATGGTGGACCAGGCAGTACCCACAACTATTTCGAGGTGCTGGATCAAATTGCCGAGACTGGCCATCAGGTCATTATGTACGACCAGTTGGGCTGTGGAAAATCGTATGTAGAAGGTCATCCGGAACTTTGGAAGACTGAGACGTGGGTGGATGAGCTAGATGCGCTCCGTAAATACTTACATCTTGACCAAATACATCTCTTGGGACAGTCGTGGGGAGGTATGTTGGCTTTGGCGTACGTCTATGAACGTCATCCCGATGGGATTCGCTCACTCATTCTCTCCAGTACCAATCCATCGGCTTCGATGTGGGTAAAGGAGCAACATCGCTTGGTAAAATACTTACCGGAAAAAGAGCAAAAAGCCATAGCCAAGGCTGAGGCTACGGGGGATTTTGACAGTAAGGCATACAAAAGTGCAATTGCTCACTATATGGAGCAACATTGTGCTGCACCTGTTACTGCCGACTCGCCTGAATGCCTGAGAAGAGAGAAAAAGGCTGGTACCTTGTCGTATATTTATGGTTGGGGACCTAATGAGCTAAATGCTACTGGCGACTTGAAGGATTTTGAGTATTTGGAGAAGATGAAGAGCATCGACATCCCTACCTTGGTAATTAGTGGTAGTGAAGATCTTTGTACTCCTGCCATCGCCAAGGCCATGCATGATGCTTTGCCTAACAGTAAATGGGAACTCTTTGTGGGAAGCCGCCACATGCCTTTCGTAGAAGATCATAATCATTACTGCAAGGTTTTGGCAGAATGGTTGATGACACATTTGTAAAGGCTTACGTAATGGCGCATCTCTTTTTGTAATGGAATTTTGTAAAAATATAATATGAAGAATAAAGGATTATGGATTGCATCGCTCGCCTTGATGATGGCGATGCCGATGCAGGCACAGAAGTTCGAAGACAACTTCGAAGATAAGACGCTGCGACTGGATTATATCGTGGCGGGCGATAGCGTGAACCAGGCTATCTATTTCGAACAAGCTTACAGCAACCCTACCTGGGCGGGAAGAAAGACAAGACTGGATGAGAAATTCCTGAACGGAAACGGACAGGTAACCGTGTATGAATATGGCACCAACAAGGTGCTCTATGTAAACACCTTCTCTACACTCTTCCAGGAGTGGCAGCTCACACAGGAGGCGAAGCATCTGCAGAAATCATTCGAGAGCAGTTTCCTCGTGCCTTTCCCGAAGAAGCCGGTGGATGTAAGTATCACCCTGAGCGATACGCATCAGAAGGTGACCGCAGAACTGCGCCATACCATCAATCCCCAGGATATCCTCATCCGACCATTGGGCGAGAATGGCATCCCTTACCGCTACATCGTGAAGAGCGGAGAGGCTGCCGACTGTGTGGACCTCGCCATCATCGCCGAGGGTTATCGCCAGGACCAGATGGATAAGTTCTATCAGGATGCGCAGCGGGCTGCCGATGCCATCTTCGAGCGCGAACCATTCGCTTCACTCAAGTCGAGATTAAACGTGGTGGCAGTTGCAGCTCCATCGCTCGATGAGGGACCAAGTATTCCGCACGAAGGGAAATGGAAGAACACGATGGCTTGCTCTCATTACGATACTTTTTATTCGAACCGTTATCTCACCACGAGCAAGATTCATCGCATCTATGATGCCTTGAGTAATGTGCCTTTCGAGCAGATCATCGTATTGGTGAATTCTCCTACGTATGGTGGCGGCGGCATCTACAACCAGGTTACGCTTTCTACCTCTGATCATCCTACGTTCAAGAAGGTGCTGGTACATGAGTTCGGTCATGGCTATGCGGGCTTGGGTGATGAGTACAGTACCGATGAGTACGACCCGATGTATCCTGATGATACCGAGCCTTGGGAGCCTAACCTCACCACGCTGAAGGATTTCCAGAGCAAGTGGGCGGATATGATGCCGAAGGGTGTGAAGATTCCTACGCCGCTTGCCAAACTTCCGGATCATAAGAATGTCAGAAATGAGAAGGAGCAGAAGAAACTCAACGAAGCCGTCTTCAAGATTGGTGTGTTCGAGGGTGCGGGCAACCAGAGCAAGGGATGTTACCGTCCGGCGCAGGTTTGCCGTATGCGAATCAACGAAGTGGATGATTTCTGTCCGGTTTGCCAGCGTGCCATCCGACGCATCACAGATTTCTATACTGGGAAATAATATTTTCCTAACTGGAGAAAAATACTTAAGAAGTCAACAAGTAAAATATCAAGCATAATGAAGAATCAGATTTTAGCTCTTTCGCTGTTGAGCGCAGTTCTGGCGATGCCGGCAGCTACAGCTTCAGCACAGGGCACATTAGAAGATTACAACAGAGCCTATGCGCTACGTCATCAGTTTTCTGCCGATTCCGTGTTCCATTGGGCACGCTCATCAGCTTGGTGCGACTCCACCCACGTACTGCATTATCAGATTTCTACTCCTCAGGGCAGGAAGTTCGTTTCCTATGATGCCGACAAGGATGAGATGAAGACTTACGATTCGCAGGAAGTGATGGAGAAGGCGCTGGGCATCAAGCCTCGCCCTGCCTACAAGCCTCAGTTTGGCAGACGCCACGAGCGCCACTGGATGGAGGTGGATGAGGAGAAAGAGGCTTATCCGGTACTTTCGCCAGACGGTAAGATGGAAGCCTACATCGAAGGTTACAACGTGGTGCTCCATAAGGCAGGAAAACCTTATACCGAGGCCAAGCGAATCCTTACGCAGGATGGTACAATCGGCTGCTATTACAGCAACCGCATCCAATGGAGCCCAGACGGCAAGCGCATCTTCGTATGCAAGCGAGTGCCGGTAGAAAAGCGCTATGCTTACTATGTGGAATCTTCGCCTGCCGACCAGCTGCAGCCTATTCTCCACAAGCAGGAGTATGCCAAGCCGGGTGATGCCCTGCCACAGCATTATCCTGTCATCATCGATGTGGCTACCGGAAAGAAGGTGGAGGCTGACAGGCATCAGATAGAAAACCAGTATGAACTGGAATGGATGCAATGGACACCAGACAGCAAGGAGGTGACGATGGAGTACAACCAGCGTGGGCATCATCTCTATCAGATGCTGGCGATGAATGCTGAAACCGGCAAACTGCGTACCGTGGTAGAAGAGCGTGCCAATACTTTCGTGAACTATGGTCGTCTGTGGCGTCAGTTTATCAAGGATGGCAAGCAACTGCTCTGGATGAGCGAGCGCGACAACTGGAATCATCTCTATCTCTACGATGTGCAGAAGTCGAAGGTAATCCGACAGATTACCAAGGGCGAATGGTTTGTTCGCGGCATCCAGCGTGTAGATGAAGAGAAGAGAGAAATCTATTTCTCGGCTAGTGGCGTAAACAAGAATGAGGACCCATACCTGGTACATTATTATAAGATAGGTATGGATGGCAAGAATATGGTGACGCTCACTCCTGAAGAGGGAAATCATAGTGCCCAGTACACCTATGATTACCGTTATCTTCTGGATACCTATTCCAAGGTGGATGCCGCTCCTGTTACCGTGCTCCGGGATGCGCAGACGGGTAAGCTCGTCAAGACTCTGGAAACGGCTGATATCGCTACGCTGAAGAAGCATGGATGGGTGGCTCCGGAAGTGTTTGTGGCAAAGGGAAGAGATGGCAAGACGGATATGTGGGGCATCATCCAGCGCCCTACCAATTTCGATCCTAATAAGAAATATCCGGTCATCGAATACATCTATGCGGGTCCGGGCGATGCCTATACTCCGAAGAGTTTCATGCCATACAACTGGTACACCACTTCGCTTGCCGAACTCGGTTTCATCGTAGTCCAGCTCGATGCGATGGGCACTTCCTATCGCGGCAAGAAGTTTGAGGAGGTTTGCTATAAGAACCTGAAGGATGCCGGATTCCCAGACCGTGAACTCTGGATCAAGGCAGCAGCCAAGAAGTATCCTTATATGGATGCAGATAATGTAGCTATCTACGGCTGTTCGGCTGGTGGACAAGAGAGTACTACCGCCGTATTGCTGCATGGCGATTTCTACAAGGCTGCCTATAGTGCCTGCGGCTGCCATGACAACCGGATGGATAAGATCTGGTGGAACGAGCAATGGATGAGCTGGCCTGTTGATTCCAGCTACGTGGAGTGCAGCAACGTGGAGAATGCCCATAAGCTGGAGCGCCCTCTGATGCTGGTGGTAGGCGAGATAGACGACAACGTAGATCCATCGAGCACCTATCAGGTGGTGAATGCCCTGCAGAAGGCGAACAAGGATTTTGAACTCGTGGTGATTCCTGGAGCCCATCATACCATGGGCGAACTCTATGGCGAGCACAAGCGCTACGACTTCTTCGTGAAGAATCTGCTGGGTGTGAATCCGCCGAAATGGAATCAGGTAAACAGCAAATAATGATGATAGGTTAATCTCTTGGCATTTTCTTTTCTAAGAACTCTTTCTTTTGAATATAATTTTGTAATTTTGCACCAATAATCGAAAAGACAAGAACAATGAAAAAGATCATAACAATCTTAGCAGCCGTCTTCCTGATGGCGATGGCACCTGCTTCTTCCTGGAGCAGAAACATAGTGAGGGAGCCGCTGGTGCGTACCATCACGATGAACACGGGATTGCCGAGCAATGCCGTGAGAAGCATCGTGCAGGATAAGAATGGATTCATCTGGTTTGGTACCGATAACGGCCTCTGTCGGTATGATGGCTATCAGGTGCAGAATTTCTATAACCCGCAGATGAAGTTCGACCAGTATGTGAGTGCGCTGGAAGCCTGCGATGAAGGACTGCTGGTGGGAACTTCCAAGGGTGCCTTCCTCTTTAATTTTAAAACCGAACAGTTTCAGAAATTAAGCGATAAGATTACTTCCATCATCTCTTATTTCTCTGTTGATGACAATCGAAATGTGTGGGTTTCTACCCTGGGACAGGGACTCTTCAGATACAATCTCATAACCCATGAATGTCGAAATTATCAGATTAAGGGAAGCAAGGGAGAAGTAGTGGCTACCCTGGTGGATGTCAACAACCAGGTATGGGCACTCTGCAATCATCTTCCTTCATCACTCGTCCGACTCAATAAGGCGAATGACAGCTTTGAGATGGTTCCTTTAAAGGGAGATGCCTCCAGGCTCTATGGAATAGCCTTGCTCGCCAATTCGGATGGAAGCATTCTGGTGGGAACCTGGAACGATGGATTGTTCCAGGTGAATACAGATGGTAGCACCATTCAGCTGATTAATGCCTCGGTAAGCAATTCCGTGCATCACATCCACAAGCTCTATAACGACCGGAATATCAACGTACTGATCGGCAGCGATGATGGAATGGTGGAATACGATATCCAGAAACGCAGTTGGCGAATGGTTTCAGAAGTGGATAATCCGAGCCGCAGTTCTGCCGAGCGATTCGTGTATGGCATCACTTCGGATAAGGAGGGCGGTCTTTGGATAGGAACCTTCTATGGCGGAGTAAGTTACATTCCTTCTCCTGCCATTAGAAACCGATTCGAGATGCATTCTGCCGGTACTGGCGGACAGAAAGGTAACGTGGTAGGAAGATTTGCCGAGGATGCCGGACATCGTATCTGGGTAGCTACCGATGATGCGGGAGTAGATTGCTTTGATCCGGCAACGGATAGCTTTGTTGATTTCCCAGGCAAGCAGGCTGTGGCACGGTATAATGTGCACGGATTACTGGCAGAAGGGGATGATCTCTGGATAGGAACTTATGGCAACGGAATCTTCAGAATGAGCTTGTCTTCCGGGGCGCTGAAGCCTTTTCCTTCAGCCGACGAAACCTTGAGCGGCAGCTGCTATTGCCTGTTCAGAGACAGCAAACGTCAGCTTTGGGCTACTTCTATGAGCGGAGCCTGTATGCTGGATGAGCAGAAGCAGATTTTCAAGAAAATGAAATCATTCAACAGCCTTACCATCGATATCAAGGAAGATAAGAAGGGTAACATCTGGTTTGCTACTCAGGGAAATGGACTCTGGTGCTACCGACGCAACAAGACCTGGAAGCAGTATCTGAATGATGCGAAGGATTCCACCTCTATCTGCAGCAATCAGGTAAACTGCGTGCAGGAAGATTCCAAGGGCAGACTTCTCGTGGCTACGAATATGGGATTGTGCGAGTATCAGCCATCCTCTGATTCCTTCCGCCGCATCGCCGTCGATGCGCCTAGTCAGGATTTTGCTTCCATCATCATCAATCAGGATGAGATGTGGCTCTCTTCTGACAAGGGACTTATCAAGTGTGTGCCGGGGGAACCTACGCTATTATTCAACCGTTATGACGGACTCACCTGCGACCAGTTTATGCCGAATGCCCGCCTGCTGGCTTCAGACGGCAGAGTGTATCTGGGCACTACGCAGGGATTCAATACCTTCTATCCTTATCAGGTAAAGATCAATCACGTGGTGCCTCCGGTGGCAATCACTTCTCTTGAGCTTTTCAACAAGCACGTGGAAGTGGGATCCGAGAAATTGCCGGAGTCGCTGAACCACATCGAGCAGCTGGACCTCTCGTATGATGAAAATATGATCAATCTCTCGTTTGCAGCTTTGAGTTATGTTTCTCCGGAGAAGAACCTCTATTCCTACATGCTAGAGGGATTCGACAAGGACTGGGTTACCACGAGCGAGCATCGTGCCACCTACACCAATCTGCCTGCCGGAACCTATACGTTCCGAGTGAAGGCTGCCAATAACGACGGCGTGTGGTCGCAGAATGAAGCGAAGCTCAAGATTGTGGTGCATCCGCCTTTCTGGTGGTCGTTGCCTGCCAAGATTCTGTATCTGCTGATGATCGGCTGGCTCATCTGGTTCTATACCCAGTCGAGGGTGAAGAGAGAAAAACAACGCCATCAGGAGGAACTTGAGCGATTAGAGGAGAAGCAGGAGCAGGAGATGCGTGATGCCAGACTGCAGTTCTTCACCATGATAGCCCATGAAATCCGTACCCCGGTTACGCTGATCATCGGACCGCTGGAGAACCTGAAGGAGCAATGGCAGAAAATCAGCGAGAGTGTGAAGGATGGCGAGGCGATGAACCAGACCCTGAACGTGATAGACAGAAACGCCCAGCGACTCCTGACGCTTGTCAATCAGTTGCTCGATTTCAACAAGGTGCAGCAGAAGGGACTGCAGGTTCATTTCCGATTGCAGAATATTTCCAAGCTGATGCATGCGGTGGCAGAACGGTTCGAGCCAACCCTGCAGCAGAAGGGAGCCCGATTGGAGGTGGATTATCCTGCCGACGATTTTTCGGCAATCATCGATAGCGAGGCGATTACCAAGGTAATCAGTAATCTGATGACCAACGCCACCAAGTACACCCATGATTACGTGCATCTCTCGTGCCGACTTGCCGAAGACGGCGAGCATTTCATCATCTCGGTAGAGGATAATGGTATGGGAATCAGTCCTGATGAGCAGGATAAAATCTTTGCTGCCTTCTATCAGGCTCACGATAACAAGCCGGGAACTGGTATCGGACTCAACATCGTGAAGAATCTGGTGGAGGCTCATCACGGAATGGTTGAGGTGAAATCGGAAGAAGGAAAGGGCGCCACCTTTATCGTCACCCTGCCCGTCAACCAGGAAGATGCCGTGGTAGAGAAGGAGAGCGATGAGGCTAGGAATCCTATCTCTGAGGAGGATGAAACGATGATGGAAGCAGACGGAAATCCTGATGATGCATCAACCGCAGAGAATGAGGAAGATGCCCAGAAGGGTTATCGTCCTACGATGCTGATTGTGGATGATGACGAAGACATGAGAAACTTCGTGCAGGCACATTTCGCCAAGACTTATCGGGTGCTGACGGCAGAAGACGGCAAGCAGGCGCTGCGCATTCTGAACAAAAGTGATGTAACGCTGATAGTGAGCGACTGGATGATGCCGGAAATGGATGGTCCTGAGTTCTGCCGTAATGTAAGAACGAATCCGAAGACCAGTCATCTGCCATTCATCATGCTCACGGCAAAGACCGATGATGCCAGCAAGGCAGAAGGTATGAACTGCGGAGCCGACATCTTTATCGAAAAGCCATTCTCGATGAAGAATCTGGAGGCGAGTGTGAATCATCTGATAGAGATGCGCAGGCTGCTGAAGAGCAAGTTCTCGCATACGCCGCTGGAACCTATCCAGGAGATTGCGCCAACCAAGATTGATAATGATTTCCTGGTACAGATGGAGAAGGTGATAGAGGAGAATCTCTCGAATCCGGAGATGAACGTGGCGTTCCTGGCTGCCCAGTTGGGAATGAGCCGAAGCTCGCTGTTTAACAAGATCCGCGGTTTGGCTGATGTTACGCCTAACGAGATGATTCAGGTAATCAGACTCAAGAAGGCTGCTCGCCTGCTGCGTGAGAAGCACTATCGCATCAGCGAAGTGAGCTACATGGTGGGCTTCAGCAGTCCTAGCTATTTCACAAAATGTTTCCAGAAGCAGTTTGGCATGAAACCTGCCGAATTTGCTGAAATGGGATAAAAAAGAAAAAGAGGGTGTGTCTTGGACTTTTGACACACCCTCTTTTTGTTTTTATTCTTTTTAATCAGATTATTTCTTGGTGGCTCTGATAAAGAAACCTATCAGGCAGATGTAGGCGATGAGCGAGCAAACCTCAGACATTGGGTTCACCCACCAGCTTTCTGCGATGCTGGCCTCTATGCCGCCAAACTTCAGCAGGGCGCTGACTACACCCATCAAGGCTCCACCGGCGATGAAACCGCTGGCGATGAGCGTACCCTTCTCGCCACGCTCCGCATTCACCTTGGCATCCTTGCTGCGTGAAGTAACATACCAGTTGATGGCGCCACCTACCAGCAGCGGAACGTTCAGTTCCAGCGGAATAAACATACCCAGGGCAAAAGCCAGGGCTGGAATCTTGAAGTAAGTGAGCACGATGGCAATCACGGCTCCGATGCCGTAGAGAACCCAAGGTGCACCCACACCATTCATCAGCGGGTCGATGACCGCAGCCATCGCATTCGCCTGAGGAGCAGCCAGAGAACCGGAAGCAAATCCGTAGGTCTCGTTGAGCAGCATCATTACGCCGCCCACGGTAGCCGCACTCACCAGGGTGCCGAGGAATTTCCATCCCTCCTGCTTCTTAGGCGTAGTACCCAGCCAGTAACCAATCTTCAGGTCGGTAATGAACGAACCTGCCACAGAGAGTGCGGTGCAAACCACACCACCCATAATCAGGGCGGCAAGCATTCCGCCAGGACCTCGCAAGCCTACTGCCACCATCACCACAGAGGCGAAGATGAGCGTCATCAGGGTCATTCCTGATACAGGGTTGGAACCCACGATGGCGATGGCATTGGCTGCCACGGTGGTGAAGAGGAAGGCGATGGCTGCCACCAGCAGGATGGCGATGACGGCGAAGAGCAGATTGCCATCCATCACACCAAACCAGAAGAAGAGGAAGGTGATGAGGATGGTGACGAGCGAACCGATGGCGATAATCTTGAAAGAAATGTCGCGCTGGGTGCGCTTCACGTTCTCATCCACATCGCTCTTGCCCTTCAGCTCCTTGGCGGCAAGTCCTACGGCGCTCTTGATGATGCCCCAGCTCTTGATGATGCCGATGATGCCTGCCATGGCGATACCGCCGATACCGATACTGCGTGCGTAGGCACGGAAGATTTCCTCCGGACTCATCGCACCCACGGTCTTCACGATGCTGGGATCCCAGGCGCTGAGCACGCTGTCGTGGAAGATGACGCTCATGCCTGGCACAATCAGCCACCATACCACGAGCGAACCCAGGCAGGTGAAGAATGCGTATTTCAATCCGATGATGTAACCCAATCCCAATACGGCTGCACCTGTGTTCACCTTGAACACGAGCTTCGCCTTGTCGGCAAGGTCGCATCCCAGACTTACCACACGGGAAGTGAAGTTCTCGTTCCACCATCCCAGACTGGCTACGATGAAGTCGTAAAGACCACCCACCAGTCCGGCTATGAGCAGGGGCTTAGCCTGATCGCCTCCCTTGGCTCCGCTCACCAGCACCTGCGTGGTGGCTGTTGCCTCAGGGAATGGATATTTACCGTGCATGTCGCTTACGAAGTACTTGCGGAAAGGAATGAGGAACAGGATTCCCAACACGCCTCCCAGGGCAGAAGCCATGAATATCTTCATAAACGAAGTTGTCATTTCGGGATATTTAGCCTGCAGGATGTAGATGGCTGGCAGGGTGAAGATGGCTCCTGCCACTACGGCACCCGAGCAGGCTCCGATGCTCTGGATGATGACGTTCTCGCCCAGCGCCTTGCTTCGCTTGGTGGCGGTACTTACGCCCACGGCGATGATGGCGATTGGGATGGCTGCCTCGAACACCTGACCCACCTTCAAGCCCAGATAGGCTGCGGCGGCAGAGAAGATGACGGCCATCACGATGCCCCAGGTCACCGACCATCCGTTTACCTCAGGATAAACCTTGTCTGGCGACATCAGCGGCTTGTATTCCTCCCCGTCCTTGAGTTCGCGGAATGCGTTCTCGGGGAGCTGCAAATTATCTTTTTCTTCCATTATTTTTCGATTCTGATGATGTATTCACTCATGAAGCTGGCACCTGGCTGCAGGCTGTTCATCATGTACTTATCCTTGAACTCGCCGGTGTATTCAGCCCAGTCGCAGGTACCGAACCAAGGTTCGATGCAGACGAATGGAGCGTGGTTGCCTGGATTCCAGACACCTACGGCTGGAGTCTTGAACTCTACGGTTACGTGTGGCTCGCCCTTCTCGTTGAGCAGGGAAATCTGCTTTACCTGACTCTTGTCGAAGATGTAGGCATCGTCTGCGAATGATTCGTCTGTTACCTCCAGGATACCGTTGTCGGTCTGGACCGTCTCGCGAGCGTTAGGGTCGATGCAGCCTCCGATGGTAGCGAAGAGACGGGTAGGAGCCTCGTTGTCGAGCTTGAGGAATGCCTTCAGCTTCTCTCCCTTCTTGCAGCCTGGTACCTTGAATGCAGGGTGACCGCCAATCTGGAAGTAGATTACCTTGTCGTCGGTATTCTCAACGTGCCAGATAACGTGGAGTTCGTTGCCGGCAAGGCGATAGGAAACGGCGAGGTTGAAGTGGAATGGATAGTTCTCGAAGGTCTCCTCGTTGTCGATGAGGGCGAAGGTAAGACGGTCGCCGGTCTTGCCAACGAGCTTGAAATCTACGAGTTTGCCAAAGCCGTGACGTGGCAGGGAGTATTCCTTGTCGCCGATGCGGTAAACGCCCTTCCACAATCCGCCTACGATAGGGAAGAGGAGAGGAGACTGTCCGCCCCAGAATTCCTTGTCGCCATCCCAGAGATATTCGTTACCATCAGCATCCTTGATGCTCTTGAGTTCTGCTCCGTGCGCTGAAATTTCAACGGTGAGCTGATCGTTTTTAATTTGTTCCATAGTTACAAATGTTTATTGTTTAGTATCATATTGATTTCTGCTTTGCTACATAATCTTTGCAAAGATACGATTTATTTTGATAAAGAGCAAGAATCGGGCTGATTTTCTCAAAGATGGCAAGAGATTTATACGATTTTGTTAGTTTCTCTCGAAAAAATACAGTACTTTTGCAGCTCGAAATAAATTCTCAGAATAGATTCTCGATATTGATTCTCAGAATAGATTCTCGAAAGAAATGATATTATATAATAAGGTATAAGAAAAAACTTAGTAAAATAAAAAAAGCATTTTTAGTTCAATGACAAGCAGTAATAAAGTTAAGGGCTTTGCGGCGGGTGTTGTAGCCGCCGTGTGTTATGGTACCAATCCTTTGGGTACGTTGGAACTTTATGGGGATGGATTCAATTCCAGTTCGGTACTCATCTACCGCTATCTCCTGGCTGTGGTGATGTTTGCCGTGGTGATGCTGTTCCGCAAGGAGAGTTTCAAGGTAAAGTGGGGACACTTGATCCGACTCGCTACGCTGGGTTGCATGTTCTCTCTTTCTTCTGCCACGCTCTATGTGAGTTTCCACTACATGGCGGCAGGTATTGCCAGTACCATCCTCTTCGTCTATCCGATTATGACGGCGATTCTGATGACGGTATTCTTCCATGAGAAGGTGACGTGGTCCACCACCCTGGCTATCCTCCTGGCTGTATCGGGTGTGGGCTTGCTTTATCAGGGCGATGGAAACGATAAGTTGAGCACGGCTGGTTTTGCGCTGGTGATGTGTTCTTCCCTGCTCTATGCGCTCTACATCATCTCCGTGAACCAATGGAAGAATCCGGGAATGTCGAACATCAAGTTCACCTTTTACATCCTGTTGTTCGGACTCATCACGATGTTCATCTATTCGTTTATTGCAGGCGAGAAGATTCAGATGCTGCAGACTCCTATGCATTGGCTCTATGCTGCCCAGCTGGCGTTGTTGCCAACGGTACTGTCGCTCTTCTTCATGACGATTTCCATCAATCTCATCGGCAGTACTCCTGCTGCCATCATGGGAGCGTTGGAGCCTGTAACGGCAGTTATCATCGGCGTCTGTATCTTCGGCGAGAGTTTCTCCTTCCAGCTTGCCATCGGCATCCTTGCTATCCTGGCTGGTGTAACCATCATTATCGCCCGAAAGAAATAATGCATTCTCTTAAACAAAAAAATAATGCATTCTCAATTTTAAAGAGCAAGAACTTTTATTAGAAATAAAAAAATGAAGGCTGCCTCCGCAATCAAGTCGGAGACAGCCTTTTTAGATTGAATTACAATCTTCCCTTTATTTCATTTTATTCTTGTGCTCAGCACGCCTTTGTTTTTTTAGCTCGGTACGCCCTGAAAGGGCAGAAGCTCTTAGCCCAGGGCACCGCCCTGGGTAATTATGGACGCAAGCCTGTCGCCCTGAAAGGGCAAAAGCTTTCTGTCCTTTCCCGATTCTATCTCAGAATATCCTTCAGCGCAAAATTGGCGAGGATGCTGGTGCTCTGGCTCAGCATGCGGATGAACTCCTGCGCCGAGTTCTTCATGTACGCATCCTTCAGGATGTGGATGCAGCCATCCATCTCGTTGTCGGCAGCATCTATCGGAATCGCTCTCATGCCTTTTTCCAGGATGGTGGTGGATTCTGAAAGAACCGTTACCAGGTTGCTGCGATGCAGGAGGTCGAAGATGATGTTCACATTATTCACCTCTACCATGATCTTGAAGTCGAGATCCTTGCCCTCTATCAGGTAATCGAAGGCGTTGCGAGCCTGCAGCCCCTTGCATGGAAGGATGAGGTCGTAGCGTTCCAGCTCTGAGAGCTTGATGGATGAAAGTCGTGCCAGGGGATGGTTCTCGTTCACGATCGCCGCCAGACGGTTGCTGAAGATGGCACGGCTGTCAATCGCCTTGTCTGTCTTGATTGGCTTGAAGGCAAGCACAAGGTCGAGCTCACGCTTCTTCAATCCATCCATCAGCTCCTGCATCGAACGGTACTGGATGTTCAGCTTCACGTGAGGATAAGCATGGAGGAAGGCGATGAGCGTTTCTGCCATGATGTTGCTGAAGGAGTAGGTAACGCCGATGTTCAGTTCGCCGGTGAGCATCTCCTTCAGGTCGTTCATGTGGTCAACGCATGCCATGGTGCAGTTTACGGCATTCTGGGCATAGGGAAGAAGCTCCTTTCCTGCCTCGGTGAGATAAACCTCGTGCGAGTTACGTTCGAAGAGCGGCAAGCCTATTTCCTGCTCCAGATGCGAAATCTGCTGCGAGAGGGTACTCTGCGTGATGTAGAGCTTGCGCGATGCCTCCGAGAAATTGAGCGTCTCGGCCACCTTCAGAAAATATTTGAGTTGTCGTATTTCCATTTTCCTTTTTTCACTAGTCTTATAATTACGCGTGCAAAGATAAAACTTTTATTTTAATTAGCCCTGCTTTCGGGCAAAATAATCAGATAAATCCTGTAATCCGTGGGGTTCAATGTCCCACAGATTACGCAGATTAACACTGATTCTTACTTGATTTCCACTTCGTGCAGATCCACGAATTCGCCATTCTTCTTCTTTCTCTCCACCAGCATGTTGAGCAGCTTGCGCTTGCGGTTGTCGGCGATGAAGCGGCGGAAGAATACATTAGGAATGGCTACACCCAGGGCGATGCAGATGATGGCGAGCGAAGCCTTGATCAGGTTGTTCATTCCCACGGTTACCTCGCCTACCACGCCGTGCATGTCGATGAAGGCAAACAGGGCACGATACATCAAGACTCCAGGTACCATTGGGATGACACTAGGAATGGTGATGCATTGGTGAGGGGTGTGGAACCAGTGGCGTGCCTTGATTACGATGACGCTGATGAGCGCAGAACCGGCAAGCGAACCGATGCTCAAGCCCATGTCGAGACCGATGTTGCCATTGGATGGACCCAGGTTGACGAAGTTGCGGAAGCAAACGGCGATGATACCGCCCACAGCCACAGCTGGCAACAGGCGTCTAGGTATGCTGAAGATGGTAGAGAAGCCCATGGCTGATACGGCTGCCGCGATGGCGAACTCCCAGTATTCGTGGTGAGGAGTCATGGTGAGATCCTTCACGAAGTTGTCGATGTGGCACACCTGGATGGCAAAGGCAATACCGAATGCCATGGCAAAGAGCATCAGCAGGGTGTTCAGGGCACGAACCATTCCCACCTCGATGTAGCCGTCGAGCATGTCGCTCACGAAGTTGATCAGCGGAACTCCCGGCACGATGAAGAGGGCGCACGCCATCAATGGGTGCCAAGGGGTAGCCGAATGCATGAAGCCCGGAAGGGCGGCTGCGATGGCTGGATTGAGCGAAAGGAAGGAGGTGAGCCACGCAATCAGCGTTGCCACGAATGCCGAAATACCGATGGCTACATAGTTGTTGCAGCCCTTGGTAGGCAGGAACATTCTCAGGCGGAAGCCCAGGATGGCTGCCAGGGAACAGAAGAAGAATGCTGGCCAGTCGCAACCGAACTGGATGCAGAATCCGCCGCAGGCAAATCCGCCGCCTATAGCCACCTGCCATGGGGTGAAGCTGCGTGGAGTGGACTTGATATCGTTGAGTGCCTGCTCATACTGTTCGAGCGAATAGTTATCCTTGATAGCTTGCCAGGTGAGCTTGCTTACCAGCGAAATGGAGGTAAGGTTGATGCCGTGCTTTTCGCAACGCTGGAATTTGGAGAAGGAATGCTCCTCGTCGCTGTAGTTCACCATCAGCACATTCCAGTTGATGTAAAGGTGCATGTAGCGTTCGTCGAGACCGAGGAACGCTGCAGCACGCTTCATCGTACGCATAATGCGCGAGGTGTCGGCAGCACTCTCCATGAGAATGCTGCCTGTACGTAATAATAAGTCGAGTTTCCTTCTGAGTTCTGTTTCTGCGATTTCCTTGCAGGTGTTCTTGCTGTTGTCTGCGCAATCGCAGATTTTCATGTTTTTTTCTGTCATATATTTATCCGAATACGAAAATGATGATCTGAATGGTTACGATTCTGAGGAACATGGCGAATGGATAAACATTCGCATAGCCTACAGATGGTGCATCTGCTGATGTCTGCTCACGTACGTAAGCCAGGGCAGATGGATTGGTGTTGGCGCCTGCCAGCACTCCGAGCAATGTATAATAGTTGATGTGGAACACGTATCTTCCGATGATGCCGCCCACGATGATTGGAATCATGGTGATGGCGATGCCATAGAGAATCCAGGTCATTCCGCTTTCTGATGCCACGGTCTGGATAAACTGTTCGCCGGTGCCCAGTCCCACGCAAGCCAGGAAGATGCAGATGCCTATTTCACGGAGCATCAGGTTGGCAGAGATGGTGTTGTAGGTCACGAGGTTGTACTTCGGACCGAAATAACCTATCAGGATAGCAACTACCAGAGGGCCGCCGGTCAATCCGAGACGCAGGTTCTCGTTGATGCCAGGGATGAAGAATGGGATGTTTGCCACGATACAACCCAGCATGATGCCCAGGAAGATAGGAATCAGGTTAGGGTAGTTGAGGCGCTTCATCTGGTTACCCAAAACTTTCTCGGTATGGGCGATGGCAAGCTCTGTACCTACCACGGTAACACGGTCGCCCAGCTGCAGCTTCAGCTGTGGAGTAGCAATCAGATCCACACCGTTGCGGTTTACTCGGGTAATGTTGGCACCGAGGTTTGAACGAATCTGCAACTGGCTGATGCTCTTGCCGTTGATGCCTGGCTTGGTGATGCGGATGCGGCGGGTAATCAGGTCTTCACCGAATTTCTCCTCGCTCACCTGAACCTTCTCGCCGAGCAGGGCGATGACTGGCTCTTCTACGGTAGGGTTGGCTACAATCTGCAGGATGTCGCCCTCGTTGATTCGGGTCTGTCCGTTTACCACCTCATCGTGCTTATCGCTATCTTTGCGGATAATCTTGGAAACCATGAAGTCGCGCTTCAGAATTTCTCTCATCTGCTTAATTGTGTCGCCGAATACCATCTGGTTGGTCACCTTTACCGAGAAGGTGTTCAGGGTCATCGCCTCCAGGTGTCCCATACCGCGCTTGGCTTCAGCTTCCTCTTCGCTCTTGTTGATGCGCAGCGCATACCTTAATATAATAAAGGAGAGGATGACGCCGAGCACACCCATAGGGTAGGCGATGGCGTAGCCGGCTGCGATGGATGGAGCATCGATGTGGCGCAGGTCGCTGAATGCCTGCTGGGCAGCTCCGAGTCCCGGGGTGTTGGTAACGGCACCCGAGAGGATACCTGCCATAGAGGTGATGGATGTTCCCGAGAACGAGAAGATGGCAAGGGTGGTGACGATACTCAGCGCTACTACGATGATGCTGAGCAGGTTGAGGCTCTTGCCACCGTTCTTGAACGAAGCGAAGAAACCTGGTCCTACCTCCAGACCGATGGAATAGACGAAGAGAATCAGTCCAAACTCCTTGAGGAAGTGGAGCAGATGCTCATCGAGATTGAGAGAGAAGTGACCGAAGATGAGGCCGATGAAAAGAATCCATGCCAATCCCAGGGAAACACCCTTTACTCTCAACTTTCCTAAACTCAAACCCAGGGTGATGACCAACGCCAGGATCAGCACGGAGTGGGCTACTCCGCCTCCCCACAGATCAGGGAAGCCATAAAACAGATTTTTTAAGATATCCATGTTCTTATATTAAACTATGTTATTGATTTTTACTATAACCGCATTTCTCTGATTTTCGATTGCAAAGGTATGGATAAAATCGAAAGCAAAAAAGGATTGGTGTTGGAATGAGTCGATTTCTGCTATTGAAAATTTCGATAGAGGAAGGAGCGGATAACGGGGAGAATGTAGCGCAGGAGAAAACATTTAGGCGAAATATGAGATTTTTCGGCATAAGATGGCGGCTTTTCGCAGAATTTGTTGTAACTTTGCCTTCACAAATGAATAATAGCGAATAGACAATGGATAATAACAATAAGATGATAACGGATACTCCAAGAGAGAAGGAACTGGAGACCAGAGACGAGCTCTTCCTTGCTGAGGTAAAGGACAAGAGGGTGGCGGTGCTGCTTTCGGGCGGCGTGGATAGTTCGGTAGTGGTATGGGAGTTTGCCCGACTGGGCCTGCACCCTGACTGCTTCTATATCAAGATAGGACCGGAAGAAAAGGAGGAATGGGACTGCTCTTCTGAGGAGGACCTGGAGATGGCTACCGCCGTGGCACGCAAGTATGGCTGCAAGCTGCAGGTGATAGACTGCCACCAGGAATACTGGAACGAGGTGACCCGCTACACCATGGACAAAGTGAAGGCTGGATTCACCCCGAACCCTGATGTGATGTGCAACCGACTCATCAAGTTCGGTGCCTTCGATGAGAAGATGGGCCACAACTACGACCTCATCGCCACAGGTCATTATGCGCAGACCGAAACGGATGAAAACGGCGATAAATGGCTCGTCACGAGTCCTGACCCCGTAAAGGACCAGACCGATTTTCTGGCTCAGATAGAGAGTTGGCAATTACGAAAAGCGATTTTCCCTATCGGTCATCACATTAAAAATGAAATTCGTGAGATAGCTGAAGAGGAACATCTCATTAATGCCAAGCGCAAGGATAGTCAAGGAATTTGCTTCCTGGGACAGATCAACTATAACGATTACATCCGCCGATACCTGGGCGAGAAACCGGGCGACGTGATAGAGATGGAGACGGGCAAGCGAATCGGCACCCACAAGGGCTTGTGGTTCCATACCATCGGCCAGCGCAAGGGACTGGGCTTCGGCGGCGGACCTTGGTTCGTAATCAAGAAGGATGTGGAGAAGAACATTCTCTACGTGAGTCACGGCTACGATCCTCAGACGGCGTACAAGAAAGATTTCCCATTGCAGGATTTCCATTTCCTCACCCGCGAGGTGGCGATGCAGAAAGTAACGTTCAAGATTCGCCATACGCCGGAGTATCATCCTGCTACCATCGAAAAACTCGAAGATGGCCGCTGGATGATACATTCAGAAGAGGCAATCCACGGCGTGGCTCCCGGCCAGTTCTGCGTGGTGTATGATGAGAATCATCATCGCTGCTATGGTTCGGGTGAGATTACTGTATAATTCTTATTCTTCTACGAGGCTGTTCAGTAATCCCTGGCAGGCATCTTCCAGGAGCGTGATTACCAGCTCGAAGTCGCTGTAGTCGCCGTAGTATGGATCGGGCACGGTGGTGTATTCACGATGGTGGGTCAGGAAATCTGCCATGCGCACCACCTTGTCCTTATCAGCCTGGCTGGAAGCCATGGAGGTGATGGCGCGGTAGTTCTCGTTGTCCATTACTACGATGGTTTCGAATCTCCCGAAATCGGATTTCTGGAACTGGCGGGCGTGACTGTTGAAATTGTAGCCATGCTCAGCTCCGCATTTTCTCATGCGGCTGTCGGGCAGCTGACCTACGTGCCAGTTTCCGATTCCTGCAGAATCGATTTCAAACTCATCCTGCAGTCCTGCTTTTTCTACCAGGCTCTTCATGATGCCCTCGCCTGCAGGCGAACGGCAGATGTTGCCCAGGCAGATGAATAATACGGTATGTTTACCTTTCTTTGTCATTCTTCTGATATTTATTAGATGTTTGTCAATATTTGCAAGTAAGCTCCATATGCTCAGAAAGTATGCTCCATCCCTTGCAAGTAAGCTCCACACGCCCTGAAAGGGCAGAAGCTCCTAGCCCAGGGCAACGCCCTGGGTTGTTCGGTGTTATAAACATACGCCCTGTAAGGACAAAAGCTTTAAAGTGTTGGTAATGAAGCTTTTGCCCTTACAGGGCGCCTTGATGGTTGCTGTTTGTACCCAGGGTGTTGCCCTGGGCTAGGAGCTTCTGCCCTTTCAGGGCGTGTGGGTGAAATCATCCACTTCAGTCCTTTATCGGAAAAATCTTAGTCGATTTCCTCATCAGCCTCGTAACCGCCCATCTCACGGATGGCGTTCTTCAGCATGGTATATTGCTGGTAGAGGTTGTTCACAGCCTCTTCGCCCTTGGTGTAGTCGTGCATTGGCGCCTTGAGGAAGAAGCTCAGGAAGCGCTGGGTGCCATAACGGCCGGCACGGGCAGCAAGGTCGCTCAGCAGACAGAGGTCGAGCAGCAATGGAGCTGCAAGGATAGAGTCGCGGCAGAGGAAGTTGATCTTGATCTGCATTGGGTAACCCATCCATCCGAAGATGTCGATGTTGTCCCAGCCCTCCTTGTTGTCGTTGCGAGGTGGATAATAGTTGATGCGTACCTTATGATAATACTGGGTGTCCTCGTCGTTGCCGTGGCCGTAGAGGTCTGGCTGCTCCTCTGGCTTCAGGATTGTCTCCAGGGTAGAGAGCTTGCTCACCTCCTTGGTATGGAAGTTGGCTGGCTCATCGAGAACGAGACCGTCGCGGTTGCCCAGGATATTGGTAGAGAACCATCCGTTCAAGCCCAGGCAGCGGGTGCCGATGATAGGAGCGAAACCACTCTTCACGAGGGTCTGACCGGTCTTGAAGTCCTTGCCTGCGATAGGCATCTGGGTCTTCTCAGCGAGTTCCCACATGGCAGGAATGTCAACCGTAGTATTAGGAGCACCCATGATGAAAGGAGCACCCTCGGTAAGGGCAGCGTAGGCGTAGCACATGGATGGAGCGATGTGCTGGCGGTCGTCAGCCTTCATCGCAGCCTCGAGAGCTGCCAATGTGCCGTGAATCTCCATGTCCACCGGTACGTAGATTTCTGTAGATGCAGCCCATGCAACAACGATGCGAGAGCAGCCGTTCTTCTCCTTGAAGTCTCGGATGTCCTGGCGCAGCGCCTCTACCATCTCCCAGCGGGTCTTGCAGTCCTTCACGTTGTCGCCGTCCAGGCGCTTGGCGTAGTTCTTGTCGAATGCAGCCTTCATCGGAACAATCTGTTCCAGCTCCTCGCGCACAGGGTTGATGTCCTTCTCCTTCAAAACCTCGGCATACATGGCTGCCTGATAGGCATTCTGAGGATAGACATCCCAGGTGCCGAATACGATGTCGTTGAGGTTGGCAAGAGGAACGATGTCCTTGTAGTGCAGATACTTCTTGTCTGCGCCCTTGCCCACACGAATCTTGTCGTACTGAGTCATTGAGCCTACTGGCTTGGTAAGTCCCTTGCGGGCCATCAGCACACCTGTCATGAATGTAGTAGATACTGCACCACAACCTACAACCATAATACCCAGCTTGCCATCAGCTGGTTTTACATTGTTCTGTTCCATTTCTAATGAATTATTAAGTCTTCTTTTTATTTGATTGATTGATTTGAGGGCAAAGGTACTGAAAACTGATGAATAAAGTGCAGTTTTCCCCTATAATCTGCTATAAATTTAGAAAAATTAGCATTATGGAAGTGAAAAAAGCGAGAAAAAGTAAGTATCTTTGCATCATATTTTTAAAATTCAAAGTTTTTTATAGCATGACAATAACGCTTAGTATCTTGATCATTACGGTTGCCATGTTTATTTGGGGCAAGGTGAGAGCCGATATCGTGGCGCTCACAGCCCTGGCAGCACTCCTGGTTTTCGGAATTCTTACGCCAGCCGAAGCTCTGGCTGGTTTCTCTTCGCCCATCGTCGTCATGATGATCGGACTCTTCGTGGTGGGTGGAGCCATCATGCAGACTGGTCTCGCCAAGCTGACGGGCAATAAACTGATGGCACTCTCGCGCGGCAACGAAACCATCACCTTCCTGCTGGTGATGCTCGTAACCTCCTTTATCGGAGCTTTCGTGAGCAATACCGGAACGGTGGCCCTCATGATGCCTATCATCATGAGCCTGGCAGCAGGTTCGGGCATGCAGTCGTCGCGCTTCCTCATGCCGCTCGCCTTCGCCGGAAGCCTGGGTGGAATGCTCACCCTCATCGGTACACCGCCCAACCTGGTTATCGACGAGGTGCTTACCGAGTCGGGATTCAAGCCGCTCGCCTTCTTCTCCTTCTTCCCAGTGGGCATCATCGTCATCGCCATCGGCATCATCGTGCTCATGCCGCTCAGCAAAATCTTCCTCAGCAGGAAACAGAGCGGAAAGAAGAAGAAAACCAAGTCGCTCGACGACCTGGTGGATGAATACCGCCTGCTCGACAATCTGCATCGCTACATCGTGCCAGGCAACCGGACTTCTGCCGCCAAGGATGAAAACGGCGAGCCGATGAACATCGTGGGAAAGACCCTGAAGGAACTCAGCATCCAGAAAAAATACGGAGTGAGTATCATCGAGATTAGAAACGAGAAGAAATCGAGACTCGGACTGGTGCAGGACGTAAACCAGAACATGGCGAAGAGCAGCAGTACCATTCAGGAGCACGACATACTATATATAATAGGTGACGAGCAGAAGATGCAGCGCTTTGCCCAGGATTACGGACTGAGGAGGATGAAGGACGTGAAGATAGATTTCTACGACCTGGGACTGACGGAAATCGTTGTGATGCCTACCTCCAACTTTGCCGGTTTGCGCATTGGCGATGCCAACCTGCGCAAGCGATTCGGCATCAACGTGCTGGGTGTGAAGCGAGGCGGAGGTTCATCATCCTCTTCTTCGGAGGGTGGCAGAAGCGGCAACGAATACATCACGGATAATCTGATAGCCACCAAGCTGCACGTGGGCGATATGCTGCTGGTGCAGGGCGAATGGACCAACCTGGCGCATCTTACTGCCGATACTTCCAACTGGGTGGTGCTGGATCAGCCGGAGAAGGCTGCCGACAAGGTTCTGCTGGATTACAAGGCGCCTGTGGCTGCTGCCATCATGCTGCTGATGATAGCCATGATGGTGTTCGATTTCATCCCGGTGGCTCCGGTTACGGCGGTCATCATCGCCGGACTGCTCACCGTCTTTGCCGGATGTTTCCGCAACGTGGAGGCTGCCTACAAGACCATCAACTGGGAGAGCATCGTGCTGATAGCCGCCATGATGCCGATGTCAACGGCGCTGGAGAAGACGGGTGCTTCGGCATTGGTATCTCAGGGGTTGGTGGATAGTCTGGGAGCGATGGGACCAACGGCTCTGCTGGCGGGCATCTACTTCACTACTTCGCTGATGACGATGTTTATCAGCAATACCGCCACGGCGGTTCTCATGGCGCCTATTGCCCTGGTGGCAGCCCAGCAGGTGGGGGTGAGTCCATACTCCTTCCTCTTTGCGGTAACCCTGGGAGCCAGCATGTGCTTCGCCTCTCCGTTCTCAACTCCGCCTAATGCGCTGGTGATGAAGGCGGGTGGCTACACGTTTATGGATTATGTAAAGGTAGGTTTGCCGTTGCAGATTGTCATCGGCGTGGTGATGACCTTCGTCCTGCCGCTGCTGTTTCCTTATTAAATTAAGGTAATGTTTTCTTATTACAATAGTTCGTTAATAATTCAATAATGTGCTAAGCAGCTATACGCTGTAAGCACGAGAGTCAAGGTCGGAGTCAGAAAGAAAATCCTATAATTTCTTGGCAGTTTCAATAGCGTATCTTCGCAGCAGATTTATAGAATCTAAAATAATCAATTATGGGTAGATACATCAACCCTTTTACCGATTGGGGCTTCAAGCGTCTCTTCGGTCAAGAGTTCAGCAAGGACTTGCTGATATTTTATGCCAAAGGAGCATGAGGTGACAAAGTTTAGGACAGACGTTGCTTTGAGGGAGAAGTCTAGTGACACTATTTTTTCTGACAAGCTTCGTTTTATCTATCTTTCTCTTCCTTTCTTTAATAAGAGTGAGGAAGAATGCGAGAGTGGTTTTGAAAAGTGGATTTATGTATTGAAGTATATGGAAATGGATGAAGTATTTAAAAATTTGCCTTTAGCGGAACAAAAGAAGATGCTCGATCATCTTGCGAAATTGGCAGATGTTCGATGCTTGAGTAGTGAGGAGTAGGAAAAATACGATGAGAGTATTAAGGCTGTTATTCCTGATGATGAGGAGATTGAGATAAAATAAATATGAATCATAACGAAAATAGCGAAAAGATGAATCAAATTACGATGCTCGGAACGGGAAATGCTACGGTTTCCCAGATTTATAACACCTGTTTTCTGCTCAAGACTTCCAGCACTCTGCTGCTGGTGGATGCGGGCGGAGGAAACGGAATCCTCTCGCAGCTGAAGAAAGCGAATGTTCAGATTTCTGATATTCATCATCTCTTCGTTACCCATGCCCATACCGACCACGTGCTGGGCGTGATCTGGGTAATCCGTATGGTGGCACAATGCAAGGGTTACGAGGGATTGCTGCATGTGTATGGAAACGACAAGGTGATGAAGGTGATCAAGACCATTATCGACATGATTCTTGCCAAGAAGCAACTGGCGAAGGTGGCTGAAAGGGTGGTGTTCCATCAGCTGGAAGATGGCGATTGTTTCGAGGTGGGGGATATGAAGCTGGAATGCTTTGATATTCAATCTACTAAGGAGAAGCAGTTCGGATTCCGGGCTGAGTTGCCAGGAACTTCAGAAGATAATGTTTCAGAAGATAAGGCTGCATCCGATAAAGCTGCATCTGAAAATCATGCTAAACCTTTGGTCTTGGCGTGTCTGGGCGATGAGCCTTATAATGAGCAGAACCGCCGCTACATTGAGGGGGCGGATTGGATGATGTGCGAGGCGTTCTGCCTTTATGCCGACCGCGATACGTTCAAGCCTTACGAGAAATGCCACAGCACGGCGCTTGATGCCGGAAAACTGGCGGAGGAACTGGGGGTGAAGAATCTCATTCTTTATCATACGGAGGAGAAGACTCTTGCTACCCGTAAAGAAAATTATACCCGTGAAGTTGCTGAGAACTTCAAGGGTAGAATCTTCGTTCCGGATGATTTGGAAGTGATTGATCTATAGGATTCTCTGGATTTCCACTTCCCGCTCTCCGAAATCTATCATGGCGTTGAAGAGGCTCACTTTTTCTGCCTTCTTGAGGTCTTCTGGTGTGAGGTCGGCTTCCTCGATGATGCCGGCTTCCAGAAGCTGGGCACGCTTGGTTCCTTGGAGCAGAGGATGCTTGGGGGTGAGCCATTTCTTGCCGTCGAAAAGGGCGAGGTTGGTGAAGGAGGTGTCTGTTATGAGGCCGTTTTTTACGATGATAATTTCATCGCAATCGCCCTTCTGGGCTACCAGGGCGTTGAGCGCACTTCGGTCTGTGCTCTTGTAGGTGTAGTCGATGGAATCATCCTCTACCACCTTGAGGGAATGAATCTCCTTCATCTTGTAGGGGGCATACTCGATGGCTTCCACGCCCTGGGCGCCATAAACTACTCGTGCCTTGTAAAGGTTCATTTCTTCTTTGGGAGAAATGAGGGATGAAAGATTCGTTTCTTCTGATGCAATGGATGGGAAGAACCTGCGGATGATTCTCTCCATTCTTGCCTGATGATAGGGCAGGGCCAGGGCCTTGCCGTTCTTGATTTTTATTGTTTCTACAAATTGCTGTTTCATAATTCTCATAATTTTTTGTGTAATCGATTTCCTAATATTCGGAAGATGGATTTTCTTGAATCGGAAGATAGATTTTCTGAATCACTTCTTCGTATTCCTTCCGGCAATCGCTCTTCGAGGTGATACCGCCACCTGCCTTGAAATACAATTCTCGGCTTACTTCAGGATTCTTTCCTTTTTCTGTCTTGGAAGGCGAAGCTTCTTCTTCGACGAATCGAATCATGACGGCGGAATTGAGTTCGCCCTGGTCGTAGATTCCCATGATGCCCGTGTAGAAGCCACGGTCGTAGCCTTCTGCCTCGTGGATGATCTGCATGGTTTTATCCTTCGGGGCGCCCGTGATGGAACCGGCTGGGAGCTGGGCATCGAGGATTTCGCCCAGATGCTGCCGGTAATCTTCGGGCAGGCGACCGCTGATTTCTGAACTGGTTTGCAGGATGTCGCCCTTGTTGGTGTGCAACACGTCGATGTAACGATATTTATCTACTCCTACGTTCTCTGCCACCCGGCTCAGGTCGTTCCTGATTAAATCTACGATGGTGGCGTGTTCTGCCGCCTCTTTCCGGTCTTCCATCAGTTGTTTTTCAGCATCGGGGAGGGATGCATCCAGGGTTCCCTTCATCGGACAGGAGTAGATTCTTCCGTTCTTGATTCTGACGAAGGTTTCGGGCGAAAAGCAGACGAAAGGATTTGAAATCTCTTCGATGTTCTCTTCTTTCGGATAAGTTTTGTTCTGAAATTCTTCTTCCATCTTATCAGCTTTATTCTGCGATTCTTCTTCTTTCTGCTGAGCTTTATCTTCTGTTTGATTTCTCTTTCTTCTGAGCAGCAGTTTATACTTTCCTTTTGCCCGATGGAAAATATCCTCTAATGAGAGATTGCAGCTTACGGGAACCTTGCAGGTGAGATTCGTGAGATAGCTGTTGCCCGCCATGATGTTGTTCTTCACGATGTCGAAACTTCGCTCGTAATCCTCATAAAGGGGTGGGGCTATCTGCCAAGAAATCTTCGCAATCTTTTCCGAATTATTTTTCATCTCATCAGAAGAATTCCCTCTTCCTTCGAAATCGAAGAGGCATTCTTCGGAATTTATATCTGATAGCTGGCGGATGAACGCCTTGTCGCCCTGATAGTTGATGACAAAGAGAAAAGGCTCGTCCTGGCTTGCCAATCGGTTGATTTTATCTATGATTTCCTGTTTCATGTCTGCAAAGATACTGCTTTTCTTTGGATGGGCAAAAGATTGGTGATAAAATATTTCAAGGCTTTGAGTTGCTGGAACACAAAAAATCCCGAGACATAGAGAAATGCCCCGGGATTCCGTTGATAAAAACTATGCAAATTGTTATTCGTATTCTCAATACTTTTGCAAACTTTGTTATTCGTTTCTCAATTCCTTAGCAGCCTCTACCATTCTAATGAGCGAGGCCTTGGTTTCTGCCCAGCCACGGGTCTTCAAACCGCAATCCGGATTCACCCAGAGCTTGCTCTTGTCGATGAATCTTTCCGCTTTTTTCAGCAAATCTACCATCTCCTGAGTCTCTGGTACTCGGGCTGAATGGATGTCGTAGACGCCCGGACCAATCTCGTTAGGATAGTGGAAATCGGCAAAGACAATCAGCAATTCCATCTGCGAACGGGAACACTCGATGGTGATCACGTCAGCATCCATCGCAGCAATATGTTCGATAATATCATTAAACTCAGAATAGCACATGTGGGTGTGAATCTGAGTCTTGTCTTCCACGCCGCTGGCTGAAATCCGGAAGCTTTCTACCGCCCATTTCAGATACTCATCCCATCCTGACTTGCGCAAAGGTAAACCTTCGCGGATGGCTGGCTCGTCTATCTGGATAATCCTGATGTTGTGGCGCTCCAGGTCGCAAACCTCATCACGGATGGCGAGGGCTATCTGCTTGCAGGTGAGAGAACGGGGCTGGTCATTTCTTACAAACGACCATTCGAGGATGGTTACCGGACCGGTGAGCATTCCCTTCATCGGCAACTGGGTGCACGACTGTGCGAAGGTGCTCCAATCCACGGTCATCGCCTGCTTGCGCTCCACGTCGCCATAGATTACTGGTGGTTTCACGCAGCGGGAACCGTAGCTCTGAACCCATCCGTTCTGGGTGAAGGCAAAGCCTGCCAACTGCTCGCCGAAATACTCCACCATGTCGTTGCGCTCAAACTCGCCGTGCACCAGCACATCCAGTCCAATCTCCTCCTGCCATTCTATGCATTTTCGGGTTTCTTCCTTCAGCAGTTGATTGTATTCGGCAGCCGAAATTTCGCCCTTCCTGAACTTGGAACGCCATGAGCGCACCTCTTTGGTCTGAGGAAACGAGCCGATGGTGGTGGTAGGATAGAGCGGAAGATGGAGCTCTGAATGCTGAATCTTCTGGCGCACCTCGAATGCTGAATGGCGCTGCGAATCCTTATCGGTTAAGGCGTCAACCCGGGCTTTCACCTCTGGGTTGTGAATCAGGAAAGAAACCTTTCGGTCGGCAATATCCTTCTGATTTTCAGCGAAGTAAGCCTGGATGCCTGCTGCGTAGTCTTGTTCTGCAGTCTTTTCCTGATGAGAGAATCCCTCTTTAGTCTCACTCCCGGCAAGCGCCTTGATGGCAGCCAGTTCCTCTATCTTCTGTGCCGCAAATGCCATCCATCGCTTGATGCCGGCAGGGAGATTCTGCTCCTTGGTTTCGAGCGCCAGATCGTATGGCACGTGGAGGAACGAGCAGGAACCTGCCACGAAGACTCTATCGGCTCCGAGCTTGCCTTTCGCCTTGTTTACTAGCTCGATCGACTTCTCCAAATCGTTCTTCCAGATGTTGCGGCCGTCCACTACGCCGAGCGAGAGAATCTTGTCTGCAGGCAGGATGTTGAGGATGGAATCCAACTGCTCCGGGCATCTTGCCAGGTCGATGTGGAGGGCTTCCACAGGCAGGTTTACCGCCAAATCTGCGTTATCTTTCAAGCCATCGAAATAGGTGGCTACGATAATCTTGAGGCGGGTGTTCTCTCTGATGTAACCGAACGCCTTCTGGATGGCGTTGCGCTGCTCATCGTCCAGGTCGAGGGCGAGATAAGGCTCGTCTATCTGAATCCATTCTGCTCCCTTCTCTTCCAGGGCTTTGAGAAGTTCGACGTAAACCGGGAGAACCTTATCGAGCAGATCAAGGCGATGGAAACCATCCTGCATTCCCGTGATATCCTCCTTCTCCTTTCCTAAAAGAAGGAACGATACCGGACTCAGAATCACGGGCTTGGTCTTGATGCCCAATTCCAGGGCTTCGCAGAATTCATCCACCACTTTCGTATCGAAGAGTGAGAATTCCTGATCCTTCACAAATTCCGGAACGATGTAATGATAATTCGTATCAAACCATTTGGTCATCTCCATCGCAATCACATCTTCCTGCTCGTTCTGCTCGCCGTGGGCCATGGCGAAATAGAGGCGGAGCTTATCTTCCTTCAGACTATTGTAGCGCGAAGGGATGGCTCCGAGAGTGAGGGTGAGGTCGAGGGTTGTGTCGTAGTAGGAGAAATCGTTGGAAGGGATGAGGTCGATGCCTGCCTTCTGCAGCAAGTTCCAGTTTTCTCTGCGGAGATTTCTGGCGGTATTCTCCAGTTCGTTACGGTTGATCTTACCAGCCCAATAGGCTTCGCAAGCCTTCTTGAGTTCACGCTTCTTACCAATGCGAGGATAGCCCAGCACATTTGTCTTGATGTTTTTGATACTACTCATATCTCTTGTTTTTTATGTTGTTATTCGTTTTCGGCTGCAAAGGTAAGAAGAAGAATCTCATCCGCCAAATATTCTTTCGTTTTTAGGAAAACATTCTGAAATATGCGGAAAACGATGATTGCGGCAGAATAATATTCTGTAAAAACAGAAAGTGCCGAAAAGAAGAGTAGTCAATGGTACTGGGCTTCCGGGGGCTAACTCTCGAAACTTCAGTTAATAAGCTTCTCCCTGCTCTATCTCTTCCTGCGTGATGCGCTTGCGGTCGATGGCGCGCCAGGCGAAGACGATGTAGGCGAGGACGAACGGGATGAGGAGGGAAACTATCGCCATGGTGCGGAGCGTGAACTCGCTGCTGCAGCTGTTGGCGAGGGTGAGCGAACTCTGAAGGTCGATGTTCGACGGATAGTAGGCGGTATTGTTCCAGCCGGCTATCAGCAGAAGAACCAGCACGGTGAGCACGGTTCCGATGCCCGTAAACCAGATTCCCTTTCTATACTCCACGCTTCTCGATGACTTGAAAATGCCGAAGAGTACGAGTACTATTCCTATTAATAATAGGGCTGATAGGATTGGCATCTCCAGAAGATTGTGAAGATACTTCATGCTCTCTATCGTAATGCAGGAAGAAGTGCTGAATCCATCCTTTATCATTAGTCTGATGAGGAACGGCAGGAAGAACAATAGGAAAATGAGGGCATTCCATGGCAACTGGCGGGTGCAGCGCTCCTGAATCTGCTGGTGCTCGATGTTGTTCTTGATGTAGAGCATGCCCAGGATGCGGGCTAGCATCAGTACGGCAAGTCCCAGCACCACGTTCCATGGGTCGAGCAGGGCATCAAGACCATGACTGGCGTTTGCCCATCGGCTGATGACGGGTTGCAGACTGTTGGTAATATTGCCCTTGTCTATCAGGAAATTGCTGCCGTTGAAGAAGGTGGCTACGGCACCGCCAAGAAGCAAAGGACCTACGATGCCATTGATGATAAGGCAAATCTGAAAGGTTTTCGGTCCAAGAAAATTACCTATCTTGTTCTGGAATTCATAGCTCACGGCTTGAATCACAAACGAGAACAGGATGATCATCCACAGCCAGTAGGCTCCGCCGAAACTGGTGCTGTAGAACAATGGGAACGAGGCGAAGAAGGCTCCGCCGAAGGTGACGAGCGTGGTGAAGGTGAACTCCCACTTTCTGCCCGTGGAATTGATGATGAGGCGACGCTCTTCTTCTGTTTTTCCCAAACAGAAAATCAAGGTGTTGGCTCCCTGTACAAACATGAGAAACACCAGCAGGGCTCCTAATAATGATACGAGGAACCACCAGTATGATTGCAAAAATTCGTATGTCATAATACTTTCGGGTTTTGTTGTTTACTGAAAAACTATCCTATGATTCTTTTCGAAATCTTTCTGAAAAACATTGATTATCAGAGAGATTATTCGTATTCCGGTCCTTTCTTAATCTGCTTCGCCAGGATGCTGATTTCCACGGCAAGCATGGTGGTGAAGAGTGCCAGGAAGATGAAGAAGGTGGTTGCCACGCTGCTTGCCTCGATGTCGGAGATAGCGGCGCTTACTGGCAGCAGGTCTTGGATGGTCCAAGGCTGGCGACCGATTTCTGCTACTATCCAGCCCGATTCTGAGGCGATGTAAGCCAGCGGAATCATGATGATGGCGGAAATGAGGAACCATCGGTATTGGGCGATTTCCTTCTTATAAACCAAGAAGAGGCTGAGGGCGAAGAAGAGGATGAGCAGGCATCCTACTCCCACCATCAGGCGGAAGGCGTAGAAGCAGATAGGGATGCTCGGCACCAGTTCCTTGGCGTCCTTGATGTAACCATATCCGAAGTATTTCATATTCTCCTTCAAGATTGGCAGCTGGTCTTGCGCCTTGGTTTCGCGATAGGTTTTCAGGGCAACAATCGCCTTCTTGCCCCGGGCTATCTTCTCCTGCACGGATGGTTCCCGGGTACCATCCTCGCGGGTGTAACCCTTGAGAATATCGTTCACGCCTGGCACGTAGCCATCGGCTGTGCGGGTGGCTAAGAACGAGAGCATGTTAGGGATGGCGATGCGCATGGCTGGCTCCTGCTCGCTTTCGTAATCGGGCTGCCGGAAGGGGTGAACGGCTGCTATCGCCGTAAGGCTCTCGTCCTTTCCACCATTATATAAGGCTTCCATCGCAGCCAGTTTCATCGGCTGCACCTGTGCCACCTGATAGGCGGAGTTATCGCCGGTCATCGCAGCCAGCAGGGTAGCGATGAGTCCTACGCCGGCACCCATCTTGATGCTCGCCTTGGCAAGTTGGGTTTCTCTCTTCTTCAGGAGATACCAGCAGCTTACGGCTACTACGAAGGTGGCGCCGATGATCCACGAGGAGGTGACGGTGTGGGTAAACTTGTTGATGGCGAATGGCGAGAGTGCCACATCCAGGAACGAGGTCATCTCGAAGCGCATGGTGTCGGGATTGAATTCCTGCCCCACAGGATATTGCATCCAGGCGTTGGCTACGAGAATCCACCAGGCAGAAATGGTGGCTCCAAGTCCCGTGAGCCAGGTGGAGGCTAGGTGGAAGCCCCGGCTCACCTTATCCCAGCCGAAGAACATCACCGCCACGAAGGTGCTCTCCATGAAGAATGCCAGGATGCCTTCGATGGCGAGGGGAGCGCCGAATACGTCGCCCACAAACCAGGAGTAATTGCTCCAGTTGGTTCCGAATTCAAACTCCAGGATGATTCCCGTGGCAACACCCATGGCGAAGTTTATGCCAAAGAGTTTTTGCCAGAAACGGGTTACGTGCTTCCAGAACGGCTTGTTGGTGCGGTAGTAGCATGTTTCGGCAATGCCCATGATTACTGCCAGTCCCAGGGTGAGGGGCACGAATAGCCAATGGTAGATGGCCGTGAGTGCGAATTGCGCCCTCGACCAGTCGATGGTGGCTGATGTAATGTCTAACAAAAGATTTGTCATCATAGTTGAATGGTTTTAAAATTGTTATTATATAATGTTTTTGTATTTTATTTCTTTCGATAATATTCGATAGTATGGGATTGAAATCCAGAGCTTTATCTGTTCAGAATTTCCTTGGATACGAAGCCAGCCTTGTCTCCGTTCTTGGAATTCGTATTGATAAAATCCGGAAAGAAGAAGAGCTTGAGCACCAGGAAGATGATGGCAAGCTTGATGAGGATGATGGTCCAGAGCGTCTTGCCCAGGGTCATCGTCCTGAAACCATCGTAATAGAGATGGAATATTTGGGATAGCAGTCCTTTTTTCATCGGCTTCACATCCGTTTTCATCAGGTTTTTATCTTTTTTCTTCTGCATAGTCACTCCTTCTTTTAAAAATCTGCTGCAAATCTACAATAAAATTATGAAACTACCAAATATTTTCTTGAAAAAGTTACAAAAAGATTGTTTTTAGATATCTCATAAGGGAGTTATTTTAAAGTTTTTCTTTTTAATTTCATCTGTTTATCCATCAAAAAGTAATCTATCTTCTCTAAAAACTCTCGTTTTATTCCTTTATTTTAAAAAAAATGCCTATCTTTGCAGTCGCATTACATCAAATGGGATGCAAAAAACTTATCATATAAAGGAGAAAATGAGGATAAAGTATGATTTGAAATAAAGTTGATGAGAAGAAGAATGTTATGAAGAAAGAGATAAATGCAAGAGAAACTTCCAGGGCGGCGGCATTCGAATTATGGATGTCGTCGCCGATGCCGATGGTAACCCTGACCAAGACATTCGACGTTTCCCGAATTTTGAAGATAAGCAGGAAGAGGGGATGGAAATTCAATATGGTCTTGTGCTGGGCGATAGGTTGTGCTGCATCGAGAACCAGGGAGTTTTATCTTCTTCCGGAAAAAATATCCGGCTCATCCTGGCGATTGATGCAATACGATTCTATCGCCATTAACGTAATTGTGGAAAATAAGAAGGGAGGAATCAATTCCTGCGACATTCCTTATTCTGATGATATTCAGAAGTTTAATGAAGATTATCTCCGTCTGACTTCTGAGGCTGCTGCTGAATGCAAATCATCTTCTTTAGAGGATGCGATGGTGGTGGGAACATCGGCGATGATAGGAACGGAGCTTGATTGTATCGTGAATCAATACACGGATTTGTTCTGCAACCCTATGCTGATGTGGGGGAGTTATCGCCGTGGTTTCTTCCGAACCACGCTCCCCATCTCCTTCCAGTTTCATCATGTTCAGATGGATGGGGGCGAGGCTGCAAGATTTATGAAGTTATTGCAAGCTATCATGAAAATAACTAAGTTGTAGAAAGTAATTCGGCATTTTAGGAATAAATGAGGCAATTACAATAAAAAAGTTCTAATAATCTTTGTACTTTAAAGAGAAAACCTTACCTTTGCATCTGAATTTAAACGATTAAGATTATGGATGTAAAACCTTATATAAACCCATTTGAAGAAGGTTCTGGTGATAAGGTTGAAGAACCGGTAACAGTTCGTACTTCTTCTGCTCATCAGCTTGATGCTTTGCGCCATCAGGTGATGGATGCTGTTGCTTCGTCTGATGACAAAGTAACCTTGGTGTTGTGTCTGGATATGTTGACACATCAGAGAAAACATCGTAGAATTCATCGTGCTGGAAAATCTGATGCAGAACTGGCTGCTACGCTTTCTGCGACGACCGATTGGAATGATACAGACCATGCAGATTTATCTCAGATAGATTATCAGAAATATAAGCCTTATCGTTCACCTAAAGTTCAAAAAACAATAGAAAAATGGTTGTAAGTTCTGTTGAGCAAAGAGAAATTATAAGCTGCATCTCAGAAAGTTTTATGGATAAGCTGCATCTCAGCAAGTAGAATTAAAATATAATGTGACGAAATGTATAATTAATTTGATGTGAAGAAATAATGAATATAGAATCTGTTAGAGAGTATTGCCTCTCGCTTCCCCTCGTAACCGAGGCTTTTCCTTTTGATGAGCGGACCTTGGCGTTTCGCATTTTGGGCAAGATCTTTGCCTGTGTTGACCTGGAGCGCCCCGAGTGGGTTACGATGAAATGTAACGCCGATTACGCCCTCGAACTTCGGGAAGTCCATCCCGAAATAGAAGGCGCATGGCATTGGAATAAGAAATACTGGAATCAGGTAAACCTTTATGGCACGCTGGAAGATGATTTCATCCAGGCCCTGATTCGCCACAGCTATTCCGAAGTGGTGAAGAAGCTCAAGAAAAAGGAAAAGCTTGAGCATCCCTTAATTCCGCAACACTATAGTTTATAATATTTTTTAAGTACCTGAGCAACAAAAAGTTGCTCAGGATTTTGTTATGTCAAAGAATTCACTTATATTAGTGTTGCAAAAAAAACAAGAGAATTCGATAAATGACATGGCAAAAGTACAAATAAAATCTGAGAAACTTACTCCTTTTGGATAATAATCCCCGATAAACCACTGTCATTGTTGGCGACAATGTCAATCGGCGTGGGTTGTCCTTATCGCGGATTTTTGTTCATACCTGATGTGAGATATCATCGGGTCCGGGCTCATCTTTGACCATATCCATTATCCTTTTACGGCATTCACCCTTTGTTTTTGAGCCTGATTTTCTCATGATAGAAATAGTTCACGATGACAGGCTTACCTTTTTCGGAGCGTCCGTAAGGCAAATCGTTCACCCGATAGGGAAAGCCTTGTGTTTGTGCATACTGGGATATGTCCTGTTCCAAAGCCTGCCAGTAATCAAGTTTTTTCTTGTTGTATATCTCTTCGTACAACGGAAAGAACTCGGGATATTTCTCACGAATATACGTCATTATTCCTCCTTTGAATTGTCCACGCAGGTTCAGATTTTCAAGCCATATCAAATCGGCATAATTTTTCACCTCCCCAATAATCGCCTTCACATCGGTTATTCCCGGAAATATGGGTGAAACGAAACATACGGTACGGATGCCTGCCTCATAGACTTGACGCATCGCTTTCAGGCGACGTTCTATGCTCACGGCATTGTCCATATCCGTGCGGAACCGCTCATCAAGCGTATTGACCGACCACGATACCGTTACTTTAGGAAAACCTTTCAATAGATCGAGGTCACGCAGGACGAGGTCGGATTTCGTACAAACCATAATCTCGGCATTACTTCCATGTAGTTCTTCGAGCAATTTACGCGTACGACGGAAAGATTCTTCATACGGATTGTAACCATCCGTCACAGAACCTATCACAATACGCTCGCCATCATATTTGTGTGGATTCTTTATCGGTTTCCAATTCTTCACGTCCAGGAATGCTCCCCACGGTTCGGTATGTCCTGTGAAACGTTTCATGAACGAGGCGTAGCAATATTTGCAGGCGTGTGGACAGCCTACATAGGGATTGACCGAATACCCGCCGACCGGCAGCGAAGATTTGGTCATGACACTCTGTACATCTATTTCTCTGATTATTTCCTTTTCCATATTTTTTCTATAAATTGTTCTGGTAGCTCTTGAATCATTCGGTCTTCTCCCATGATAGGCAAAAGGTCTTCTTTCATAAATACCAAAATGTGATTTCTTTTCGCCTGTTCTACAATATGACGTACTCATTCAGGATTGGCATCTACTTTCCCTTTCCTTTTGTCTGTTTCCGTTCCTATAACAATCCATTCGTAACCCTCCAAATCTATCTCACCAACATCCTCGAAGAGAGGTTCAAAAGTAGCATGATAATGTTTAGAGCGAATGTGACCTTTTAATTCCTTCAGCCGTTTCTTCTCGGAAGCCCTAGTCACAGTAACTCCCATCCATACGTTTTCATCGTTATAAGTGATTTGATACAGACGCTCATAATATTATTGTTTCTCCATCTTCAGGAATAATCAGGCGACTCATTTCTATTTCGTGATGCATGGCCTCGTTACGCAGAATTGCGCGTGTGGTCTGCCCATGATCGGTAGCTTCCATGTGGACTGCTATTAGTTTGATGTGAGCGGGAAGTTCATCAAGCATGGTCATAACTTCCTGTTCGTCGGGAATAATAGAACCTTCTGTTCGAGAAAATTCAGGGAATATTGCACCTCCACTGTTCACTATGATGTAATCGGGAGAAAACTGTTCTATGGTCTGACGGATACACTCCTCCCACTTGCAGTCACTCATTATATATACGGTAGGGAAACCAGACGCGGTAAGCACATAGCCGGATACTGGCCCCATCATTTCTCCAATCTGTCCGAAGCCATGGTGCCCTTGGATGCGATGAATGGTTAAATCTCCAATGGTTTTGTCTTTTTCAATGCTTTCTACATTGGTAAAACCATCCTGCTTAATACCCTCTTTATCCTGCGGTTGTGTCAGGAACAGGATGTTCTTCGCTAAATGCTGTTTCACTGTCGGGTCGTAATGATCAATATGGTTGTGTGTCAGCAATACCATATCCAGACCATCCGTAATTTCATTCATCGGCATCGTAAGATGTACTCTTGGTGTCTTATATACTCCGAGGGCCGACTGCAAAGTGCCTTTTTCGGCAAGCATGGGGTCAACAAGTATCTCTTTTCCAGCATAATGAATTCGCAAAGTTGCATTGCGAATCAGTCGAATTATAACATTTTTTTTCTTCATGATTTGTTGTATGAGTCCACTTGAAAAAGTGGGTTCTATTTAAATTAAACAATAGCCTTGGGTAGTTATATTCTGCCGTTGGCGTTAACTAACTCTGGCGAATAGTTAAGTGTTCATTAGTTGGTCAAACAACTTTAGCACGCAACTACAGCCTTAAAAATGCCTCAAAATGGGGCTATTCGCTCTTTGAACTACTTATTTTGCAATTTGGAAACTTAATTGGCAGTCAAACCAGAAAAGACGGCGTATGTTCATCCAAGCGCATCTTGGGTGGAGTAGTTCCTACCACTCCACCTTATCATTCAGAATCACGCCGTCGGTTGCATCTTCGGCTGTAAAGGTTTCGCCCTTATACTGCACGCAGAGCATCACGAGCGGTTCTGTACCGTTGTTGCGAACGGAGCGCTTGCCGTCTGGTGCTACTCTCACCACGCTTCCCTCCTGAACTGGGAATACCTTGCCATCCACCTGGAACTCGCCCTTGCCGTTGAGGAAGAAATACAGTTCCTCGTGGTTCTTGTGAGTATGGAGGAAGCCTGTCTCTGTGCCAGGAGCAAAGCTCTGGAATGAGAACTCGCCACCAGTAGCGTTCACGCTCTGACCTCCGAATACCTTTCCGGGAATCTTAATCTCAGGCCCCAACTCTAAAGTGTAGTCCTTGAATTCACTCATCTTACCAAAATCTGTGGCTGTGAAGTTTTCAGCCTTTGCAATAATCTTTGTTTCTTTCATCTTGTCTGTTATTTTTTAATATTTATATTTTTCTTTCTTTATTTCACTTTATGTTATTTCTTATTGTGAATTTGTGAATACTTCTGCTTTCAGCTTTTATTTCTGAATTGCGTTGCAAAGATACTGAAAAAAACTGGTTCCTGCAAGAAGGCACTTGGGGGTAAGATGGTTACCGGGAGGTAACTATTGCGTGGGAATGGGAGAAAGAAAAAAGAAGCATTAACTTAGATTAACTTGGTATGTTTGGTATCTTTCCGGATATTAGTTACTTTTGTAGCCTATTGCAGAATATTGCAGAGTTTTGCAGAATATTATAGATTATTGCAGAATATTATAGTAGAATATAAGAAGATTGATTATGGCAAGAATGATAAAAGAAATGGTAGTGCAGGACTGTCCCATCCGTAATGTCCTGGCTCGCGTTTGCGACAAGTGGTCGCTACTGGTAATCTACACCCTGAAATCTCATCAGGATGGTCCCCTCCGGTTTAATGCCCTGCGTAAGCTGATTCCGGATATTTCGCAGAAAATGCTTACCAGCACGTTAAAGTCGTTGGAGGCTGATGGCTACGTTACCCGCAAGGCTTATGCCGAGGTTCCGCCAAGAGTGGAGTATTCTCTCACACCCCGTACTGAAACCCTTATTCCTATTATGGATCATCTGATAGACTGGGCGCTGGATAACATGGCTGTAATTCTGAAGGATAGGGATAAGGCAGCAGGCTGATTTCCCAGATGAGTTTTCCGGAAAATCATTCATATTTTCTGTAGTTTGGGTAATGCATGTTTTCTGGATTCTTTGTATCTTTGCACCCGGAAATCATAATTATAAATATAAGAAAATGTATATTGAGAAGATAAAGTCGCCAGCCGACTTGAAGAAGCTGGATTTGAAGGAGCTGCAGGTGGTGGCTGATGAAACCAGACAGGCTGTGCTGAACCGTGTAAGCAAGCATGGCGGTCATGTGGGACCGAACCTGGGATTCGTGGAGGCTACCGTGGCGCTTCACTACGTTTTTAATGCGCCAAAGGATAAGCTCGTGTTTGACGTAAGCCACCAATGCTATCCGCATAAGGTGCTCACCGGACGAGCTGCGGGATTCCTCGGCGATGTGGATGACATGAATGCCATTTCGGGCTATTCTTCTCCTGCCGAATGTCCGGAGTATGATAACTTTGAGGTGGGACATACTTCTACTTCCGTGAGTCTTGCCACCGGTTTGCAGAAGGCGCGCGACGTCAAGGGTACCGATGAGAACATCATCGCCATTATCGGCGACGGCTCCCTTTCGGGCGGCGAGGCTTTCGAGGGACTGGATGAGGCTTCGGAACTCGGCACGGGCATCATCATCGTGGTGAACGACAACGAAATGTCTATCGCCGAAAATCATGGAGGAATCTATAAGAACCTGCGTGCCCTGCGCCAGAGCAACGGCACCTGCGAGCACAACTGGTTCAAGGCGTGGGGCTTTGAATACAAGTATCTGGAAGAGGGTAACGACATAGAAAAACTCATCCAGGTTTTCGAGAGCGTGAAGGATACGGATAAGCCTACCGTGGTTCACATTCACACAGAAAAAGGTCATGGATTTGCGCCAGCTGTAGCCAACAAGGAGGCTTGGCATTGGGGAATGCCTTTCAACCTGGAAGATGGCAGCCGACCAAGAAAGAATGCCGATGGAACCATTCCGGAGGTTGCTCCAACAGAGGATTACGGCACTTTATTCTCTGACTGGATGCTCAGCGAGATGAAGCAGGATAAGACCCTCATCGCCGTAACCGCCGGTACTCCTACCGCAGGTGGTTTTACTGCCGATAAGCGAAAGTTGGCTGGCAAGCAGCACATTGATATGGGAATCGCCGAAGAGCAGGCGGTGGCCATTATTTCGGGAATGGCGAAGGGCGGATTGCATCCGGTATGGACCGTTTACAGCACCTTCATCCAACGTACCTACGACCAGATTGCGCAAGACCTCTGCATCAATTCCAACCCAGCCGTAATCAACGTGGTAGGAGGCGGAGTGAACTCGATGAACGACATTACCCACATCTGCCTTTTCGATGTTCCGATGCTCTGCAGCATTCCGGGGCTCATCTATCTGGCTCCAACCACCTGCGAGGAGTATTTCGCCATGCTCCGCTGGAGCATTCTGCAGGATAAGAAACCTATCGCCATCCGCGTGCCAAGCAATGGCGTGGTTCATACGTCAGAAGCCGTTGATGCTGAGTATGGCTACGAGGCAAAGTACAAGGTGATGCACCAGGGCGAGAAGGTAGCAATCATCGCCGCCGGTTCGTTCTATCAGAAGGGCGAGAATGTAGTCCGCTTGTTGGCTGATAAGGGTATCGATGCAACGCTCATCAATCCCCGTTATCTGAATGAGGTGGATGCCGAGACGCTGGATAGTCTGAAGGCAAACCATCAGTTGGTGGTAACCCTGGAGGATGGATCGAAGGATGGCGGCTTCGGAGAGCGCATCGCCTCTTACTATGGCACTTCAGAAATGAAGGTGATGGTGGGCGGCATCAGAAAGGGTCTCTACGATAGATATGATGTGCAGCAGTTGCTTTCGGATAATCGCCTGCTCGATGAGCAGATTGTGGAAGACGTTTTGTTAGTAATTAATGATTAGTAATTAATGAATGGTAATTATTAATGATTAGTTATTAGTTAGTCGGCATAGTTAGTTTTTATTTAACGAGAAATCCAAGCCGGAGAATGATCTCTAGCTTGGATTTCTTCTGTTTTATCATCGAATGTTTGTCTTAATTTCATCTTAATCTTAGTCATCATCCCAGTCATTATCTCAATCATCATCATCATCGTCATCATCATCGTCATCATCCCAATCTCTATCGTGCTTCCACTTCTTCTTGTCGTGCTTCCACTTCTTGTCGTGCTTGTGATGCTTGTGATGTTTGTGATGCTTGTCTGGCTTTCCAGGTCCATAAGTTATATGGGTACCGCCTGGCCATCCCGGTCTTCCGTAGCTGCACTCTGGGCGAGGGCGGCGCTTGTCGTGTCCCCAGTTATGCTTTGGATACTTGGTGTAAATATGGTGAACATACACATGATTCTGCCAGCCGATAGGGCGATAGAAATAGTAAGAGTCCTTGAATCTCTTCCATTGTCTGGCGGTCATCATGCGCTTGAGCTGCTTGTTGCGGTAATGCCAGCCGTAGGCATCGATGTCGCGATAGCTTTGGATGCCATTGAGATAATTGAGATTGATGTTCAGGATGCTGTTGCGCTGAACGCTGCTCAATCCCAGTTCCACCACCATCTTATCTGTGATAAAACGGGCTTCAGCCTGAATATCTGTCAGTCTCTGAGCATTCATAGATGCAATCATCATCCATGCTGCAACCAATGTCATAATCATTCTTTTCATAACGATCTTCTCTTTAAAGGGTTATTACTGCATTTATTTATTTCTGGTGCAAAGATAGAGAGAATAGCTGAAAAAAGCAAAGGGAAAACCATAAACCAGCGTATGATTTTCCCTAAAAGCATCGGGGGAAACTCCCGTAATAAGATTGTAGTATCTTTTATCTGCTAATTAAAATCCTTGTAACCTCATTGACACATAATACCCCTACCTTTGCACCCGAAATATAACAGATACCACCCCGGAAGGGGAAAGATATCACCAATATTTAATAATGTATTATAGTCAGATAAAGAAAAATGGAAAAGAAAGTATCGGGTAAGCATAGCAGCATGAATGGCTTTGCTATGATGAAAGGTAGAGTAGCTACTGTAGTTTTGGCTTCGGCTTTATTGTTGGGCGGAGGCTTGACTGCTCAGGCTCAAAACACAGCATTAACAACCTGTTCTCAGAGTGCAGCAACCGCCATTCCGCAGAATCCTAACTGGAAGGCGAATGCTGCCGAATGGCAGAAACTGAAGGGTGAAATCACCCTCTACATGACCAATGATATGGGACGCAACGGCTACTACGACCAGAAGCCTATCGCCGAACTGATGGGCGAGATGGCGGGTACGGTAGATCCGGAATGCGTACTTGCCGTGGGCGACATCCACCATTTCAATGGCGTGGCTTCCACCCAGGATCCTCTGTGGCTTACCAATTACGAATGGGTTTATTCTCATCCCGACCTGATGCTCAACTGGTTCCCGGTTTGCGGCAACCATGAGTATCGTGGTAATACCCAGGCTTTTATGGACTACGGCAAGGTGAGCCGCCGCTGGATGATGCCTGCCAAATATTACACCAAGGTGTTCGACCACAAGGGAACCACCGTGCGCGTCATCTTCCTCGACACCACACCCCTTATCGATTCTTACCGCAAGAATGCGGAAATCTATCCTGATGCCTGCAAGCAGGATGCTGAGGCTCAGCTCTCCTGGCTCGACGAAACCCTGAAGAATGCCAAGGAAGACTGGGTCATTGTGGTAGGCCATCATCCTATCTACGCCTATACCACGAAGAAGGAGAGCGAGCGCCTCGACATGCAGAAGCGCCTCCTGCCTATCCTCCATAAATATAATAATGTGGCAATTTATGCCTGCGGTCACATCCACAACTTCCAGCACATCCAGAAGAAGGGCGACAACATCGACTACGTAGTCAATTCCTCTTCATCTCTGGCTCGTCCTGTGAAGCCTATCGATGGCACCGTGTTCTGCAGTCCTGCCGATGGTTTCTCTGTTTTTACAGCAGATAAGAAGCAGCTCAGAATGTCGATGATTGACAAGGATGGAAAAATCATTCACACGATTACAAAAAGTAAGTAAAAAGCAAAAGTAAGTGAAGAGTGAAGAATGAAGAGTGAAGAATTCAATAGTGATATAGATGAAAAGATTTTTGCTGAGTGCGGCGCTTCTTGCCGCTGCAACTTCCGCCATCCAGGCACACACGCTGGATGGTGTAGTCAAGGATAACAAAACGGGCGAGCCCCTCATCGGAACCGTAATCCGAGTAAAGGAGCTGCCCAACGTGAGTACCACCACGGGACTTGATGGTACTTTCACCCTGCATGAATTGCCTGATAAAGGCAAGTTTACCATCATCGTTTCCTGCATGTCGTACAAGACCAGGGAGATGGTAGTGGATGTGGCTAAAGACTTCTCCAAGGATGGAAAAGAGGGAAAGAATGGACAGTTGACCATCGCGATGGATGAAGACCTGAAGCAGTTGGGCGAAGTGGTGGTTACCGGTCATCGTGAATACCGCAGCGACCGCAGCGCCATAGAAACCGTGAAGAATGCCGGCAACGTGCTCAACGTGATGAGTCAGCAGAGCATCCAGCTTTCGCCTGATGTCAACGTGGCGAGCGTTCTGCAGCGAGTATCAGGTGTCACCATGGAGCGTGATGCATCGGGCGAGGCTTCCTACGCCATCCTCCGAGGCATGGACAAGCGATACAACTACACCCTGGTAAACGGCGTGAAGATTCCTAGTCCGGATGATAAAAACCGTTACATCCCATTGAATATCTTCCCTTCAGACCTGATGGACCGCCTCGTGGTTTCCAAGTCCCTGACGGCCGATATGGAAGGCGATGCAGCCGGCGGCGTGGTGGATATGGTGATGAAGGATGCCCCATCCCGCTTCCAGATTCAGGCGAATGCTGCCATCGGAGCAAGTGATTATTTCTGGAAGGATGGCAGGGATTATCTTACCAGCAACCGCTCTGATTATACAAAGAAATCTCCTTACGAGGCTTTCGGAAAAGACTACAAGGCGCAGATGAGCGATTTCAAGAACGGTCCTGTTCAGTTGAAGAGTCATTCTCTTCCTGCTCCTAACTTCATAGGAGGTCTGAGCATCGGCAACCGCTTCTGGAACGATCGCCTGGGCGTGATGCTTGCCGGAAGCGTGCAGAATGTTTTCCGTGGTACCGAGCGCACCTACAATTCCGTAAAGATGGCTTCAGGCGAACAGGCCATGTACATTTCCAATCTGCAGCATCGCTACTATAGCATCCACGACCTTACTGCGGGTGCTCATGCCAAGTTCGACTTAACCCTGCCTGGCCACAAGCTGGAATGGTACAACATGTATGTGCGCACCAATTCCAAGGGCACCAGATACAACAATAGCGTCAACACCGAATACATCGGAGCCGACAGCTACACCCAGGATGATGAGGTGCGCTCTCTCTCAACCACCCAGAGCATCTTCGCCACCAATCTGAAGGGTACGCATCATCTTACCAAGGATTTTACCGTAGATTGGTCGGGCGTATTCTCGCAGGCTAAGGAGGAAGATCCGGATAGAACTTACGTTACCCTGACCAACTCCATCAGCAGAACTGCCGAGAATGGCGGCGATGCCGTTTCGGGTTCCATCTGGGAAGGCGAAAAGAACATCACCAAGACCCTGCCTAAGAGTGCTGAGCGCCGATTCCAGCACAACAAGGATACCGATTGGGCGGGTTACATCAACCTCTCTTACGATACCCATTTCGCCAACTCTGTGGAGGCTCTCTGGAAGGCGGGCGCACAGTATCGCAGAAAGGAACGCAGCAACAGATATTATTCTTACATCTTCAATCCTACCGACATTTCGCAGAAACTGGATGGCAACGGATTAGACCAGTATGCCAACATCGATTGGGTTTGCAAGACCCCTTATTCTCAGGCTTCGCAGCTCAACTACGATTCCAAGGAGCACATCGGCGGTGCCTACGCCATGGTAACCCTGAAGAGCGAGGTGGGCGAACTGAATGCCGGTTTCCGTGCCGAGCACACCAACCAGATTTACACCATGCTCCAGCACTTCCGCAACATGGGACAGGTGGGAGAGCAGAGCTACTGGGATTATCTGCCATCGGCATCCATCAAGTGGACGCCAACCAGGAAGATGAACGTGCGTCTCTCTTACTATCGCTCCATCAACCGTCCGGGCTTCTACGAGATAGTGCCTTATCAGATTCAGGGCGAGGAGTATCAGGAAAAGGGTAATCCAAACCTGAAGCGTGCCCGCATCGACAACATCGACCTGCGCTGGGAGTGGTTCCCAAGCAAGACCGAGCAGATTCTTGCCGGCGTATTCTATAAGTATCTGAAAGACCCTATAGAGCAGGTGTTCGTAACATCGGATGGCAAGATTGGCGCCGGAACCGATGCCTACTACATGCCGGATAACCTGGGTAATGCCAAGAACATGGGCTTCGAAATCGATGTGATCAAGTACATCCGCCACTTCGGAGTGAAGGCGAATTATACTTACACCCATTCAGAAATCACCACCTCGAAGCGTGAGTACCAGGAGGGTAGTGCCGAGTATAAGACGGGCGTAACCCAGACCCGTCCGCTGGTTAACCAGGCTCCTCATACCGCTAACATCTCCTTATTATATAAGGATACGGAGAATGGCTGGAACGCTCAGTTGGCCTCTTCCTTCACGGGCACCAAGCTCGCCCTGGTTTCTCCTTTCAAGGATGCCGACCAGTGGGACAAGGCGATGTTCGGTCTCGATCTGAGTGCCGAGAAGCAATTCAAGAACGGCATCTCCATCTTCTTCAAGGCAAACAATCTGCTCGATGCCAAGCGCGAGAGATACTTGAAGACCGTGAACAAGAGCAACCTGGAGTATGAGGGTCAGAAGAGCGATAAGACCATCGTGGGAACTTATCAGTATGGCAGAACCTTCCTGCTGGGAGTAAGATACAAATTATAAAACAAGAAACTGTAAAAATGAAAAAGATAAATACTTTTGCTGCTTTGCTGTTGATGGCAGCAGCTGCAATGTTCTCCACATCTTGCGAGAACGATAATATCAATCCATACGATTACGTGAATAATGGCGGTAATGGAAGTGATGGCAATGAGAACCAGGGTTCTAAGGATGTCATCACAACGAAGGTGGCAGAATATCCTGCCGGTTCTGTGGTTTGGACCAAGGATACTACCCTGAGCCAGAGCGTTGAGATTCCTGTAGGAGCATCGCTCTACATTGAGCCGGGCGTAACCGTTACCTGCAAATCAGAGGTTCAGGTGCCGGTAGAAATCGTGGTATTGGGCAATCTCTATTGCCTGGGAACCGCCGAAAAACCGGTAGTCTTTACTTCTGATACCAGGAAGCCTGCTGATTGGGGCGGCATCATCTGCGGATATAATTCTGAGGAGGTGGTGCTCAACCACGTGGATGTGGCCTATGCCGGTGCTACTCCTACCGAGAGTTCAGCTTCTTTCCAGAACAAGCTTTTCAAGACCACCATCGATGGCGGTGTGCCAGCCTTCCACTTCTGTAATGTGAACGGCAAGTTTGTGATGGCCAACAGTTTCTTCCATGACAACTACAACGACCAGACTTACTTTACCGGTGGTAACGGCGTGATTATCAACAATATCTTTGCCGATAGCGGAAATGCAGCCGATGGCGGTGAGGCCATCAACGTGAAGGCGGGCTGCAAGCTCGATGTAGCCAACAACATCATCTATAACGCCTGCACCAACGCCTTCAAGCTTTCGAATGCCGGCAATAGCGAGGTAATCCCTCTCTCTGAGATGACCGCCTACAACAACACCATCGTCAACTGCGGCTGGCGCCGTTCCAAGAACAAGAAGGGTGGTTCTGTCTGGGTAGAGAAGGCAGCGAAGCCAGTCTTCGTGAACAACCTCATCTACGATTCCCGTTTCGGACTGAAGCAGCCAAAGAAGGATGGTGCTGATATGGAGCACAGTCGTCTTACACCAAACTACTACTTTGCATCTACAGAGACAGGCGTAGCGCAGATGGCGAAGGATGCAGAACTCGGCATCTGGTTTGATGCCGATATCAAGAGCAGCGTGGCAGGTCAGCTCAACCCTCTCTTCAAGAACTTCACTCAGAGCGAGAAGATGAATATCAATTGCGAAATTGATGATGTAGCCCAGGGTGCTCCATTGGCATTCGACAAGAGTTGGAATTTCGAATATCAGGCAGGCAGTCCTGCTCTTTCTGGAGGTGTAACCGATTTTGCCCGCCTCTTCCCAGAGGGCCTGCCATTCTTCGGCATGAAGCAGGTGAATTTCCTGGATAAGAATAACGACCAGAACTATTACTTCGCCGCCCCATTGCCAAGTGCAAGATTCGGAGCGTGGCTGTAGGATGAATAATAAATAAGATGAATATAAAAGGAAAAAGCGTGCAGGCAACATCATTGTCGCCTGCACGCTTTTCGTTTTTATCATTTTTATCATCTAAATTTGTTGTGATTTCCAATCGAACACGATGGTGTTGTTTTCTTTGATATTGAAACTCATACCTACCTTGATAATTTCCTTGCCGCTCATGGCAAAGGTATTGACATAATGCTTGCTTTCTATCTGCTCAAGAGCCTCCTGAGCAGTCTTTCCAAACTTCAGCTCCATTACATAGATAGCATCATCTGTCTCCATGGTTATATCAATTCTACCCTTTGACGTATGTTGCTCCACTATAATCCTGAAATTCGTGAGCAAGGCAAAGATGATATACATCGTTTGCTGGTAATGACCTTCGTAATGGGTGTTGTCGCAATAAGGCACCGTCTCCCAAAACGATTTCAATAACTGTAAGGCTTCATCTATCTTTCCATGTTTAATAAGCACCGACATCTTGGCGATGGTGGTATTGCACATCGCCGTCTTTGAGGTCAGATAATGAGGCAACAAACTTCTGTACAATCCAACTCTTATTTCCTTGTTAGGAATGGCTAGGGTATAGAGTTCCGTTTCTTCATCGTAATCCTTGATGGTGATGTAACCACTCTGATAGAGCAGCGGCATGATGGTGGTCATGGTTTCCGTGGCAGCATCAAAGTCATCCTTTCCAGCTTCCATACTCTCGCCCAGGTTCGCTGGCAGAAAGTTGAAATTGCGCATCATATTAATCAGATAAGTAGGAGTGCCGGAACCAAACCAGTAGGAATCAATCTTCTGCTTGGCAAAGCAGGTTAATAAGCTGAACGGATTATAAACGTCAGGAGAAGGCCATGTGAAATGATAGCCGTCATAATTATCCTTTAACTTAGCTAACGTCTGCTCATACGACAGGTTTAATTTTTCTGCAAGTGCCTCTATGTCATCCCGCATTCCGTTCGCCAGTTCATCTTCCGTAATTCCGCAAATGCCGGCATACGGCTCGTCCATACTGATATTGGTGATGTTGTTCAATTCGCTGAAGATGCTGAGCTGAGAGAATTTGGTGATGCCTGTGAGGAATACGAAGCGGAGCAATTTCTCGCATCCTTTTAGCGGACTGTAGAAATTGCGCATGGCGTTGCGAAGTTCTTCCAATTTTTCATCCTCGTGCACCACATCAAGCAAAGGGGCATCATATTCGTCAATCAGTATTACCACTTGCTTGCCCGTTTCCCTATAGGCAGTCTGGATAAGTGAGATGAGGCGGACGTTGGCATCAACAGCCGGATTCGTAATGCCCCATTTCTGCTCTTGTTCTGCAAGTTGCTGGTCGAAATATCTTTCCAGCTGGGCTATCTCCATGTGTTTGCCCATGCTCATATCGAAATGCAGCACCGGATAGCTTATCCAATCCTTTTCTAGCTTTTCGATGGCGAGTCCTTTGAAAAGATCCTTCTTTCCTTCAAAATAGCTCTGCATGGTAGTTAGCAACAGCGACTTTCCGAAACGGCGTGGACGGCTCAGGAAGAAATAAGTACCATCAGTATGTGCCATACGATATACATATTCCGTCTTGTCAATGTAGAACTTATCCTCTACTCGGATTCGTTCGAAAGTTTGTAATCCTATCGGATATAGTTTTCTTGCCATAATTGCTCGCCTTTCTTTTAAGTGATATTCTCTTTGTTGGCAAAGATACGAATAAATGGTGAAACCACCAAATAATAAACATCTTTTCTTCATTTATGCCCCTTATCTCATTTCCTTATACCTTTTATTTCTTTTCTCCCTCCTCTTATCTCCTTTCTCCCTCCTTCCAGTATTAATTTTGTGTTAATCTTAGGAAAAGTCTTGGTTGTTATTAGGAAAAAATGTACTTTTGCCTAGTAGAAAGTTTCGTTCAATACTTTTGAATGTGCGTTCAGAACTTTTGAATGTGCGTTCAATACTTTTGAATGTAGGTTCAATACTATTGAACGGAGATTTCTATTAGGGGTAGTAACAATTATCCTTAGGGTTAGTAACAATTATCCTTAGGGTTAGTAACAATTATCCTTAGAGACGGGAACCATTATGATGAATGGTGAATAAGAAATCACTTAGGTATAGTGGCTGTTGCAATAAGGAGTGATAACAATCTTTATAAGAAAGGAATCGTCATGACAAAGTACAAGTTGCAAGAGATGCCCGATGTTCATAACACAGGCAAGCGCAGAGTCTATCCCAAGATGGTGACCAATCGGACACTATCCAGAAAAGAGTTCATCAAGAGGATGCAGGGCTACCATCGTGGTATTTCGGAAAGTACCACGGAGGCAGTATTGCTAGATGTGGCTGATATGCTGGTAGAAATGCTCTCCATGGGCTACAATGTGAATCTGGAAGGTATCGGTACCTTCTCCCTCTCCCTCGGTTTCGAGGACGATAAGCCTACGGAAATGCAGAGTGAAGAGGATAAGATGACGTATCGTAAGGTGGGCGTGAAGGACATCAACTTCAAGGCATCTCCTGATTTTCTCAAGAGTGTGAAGCTGGAAACCGATCGCGGTCTGGAACGAGATATGGGTGGCGTAAAGGTGATTCGCAAGCAGCTTTATTCCAAGGAAGAGCGCATCGCCCGTGCCCTGGAGGTGATAGATAAGAACGGAGTCCTCACCCTAGGCGATTATGCCTCCATCAACAACCTGAGCCGCACTTCCGCCTCTATGGAACTGAAGGAAATCACCGCCGACCGAACTTCGCCGATAGGTTCGATGGGCAGCGGCAGCCACAAGGTTTGGGTGAAGAGAAAAGAATAAATGCAGCAAACTTAATTGTTTAATCGTGTTATGAATACAACGTTACAAAAGAAAAAGTCACAATCAGAATTAGATAAGGCCATCCTCGAAGTAAAAAAGGAGAATGTCAAGAACTTTGATATATTGGAGGATATGATGAACTATCTGGAGGCTGAGACATGAGTATAAGATGCCTGTTTAAGAAGTAAATCATCAACTATTTTATTGGGATTTGCAAGAAACTATTTCTAACTGTACGGTTGAAACGGGCTGAAAGCCCAAAAGCTCTTAGCCCAGGGCATCGCCCTGGGTATAATAGCAATCAATAAGACGCCCTGTAAGGGCAAAAGCTTTGTTTATTGCTTGGTTCTTTGAAAGCTTCTTCCCTTTCAGGGCGTATTGGGTAATTTCAACCGTACAGGTCGAACTATTTCTCTTTTAAATCATTTGCCGACTTTTCGAAATCAGCTTTGATATCATCTAATAGTGGATTTCTGTTTTCTACAATGATAGAAGAGTAGAATCCTTGACCTTCAATGGTTGTGTTAGCAGACTGGATGGTATACTTTTGTGGGTCTGCATATTCCTTGAACCATCTTATAAACAAACGATTTCTAACTTCTTCACGGTTGTCACTTGTGTCGCAAATATATAGTAAGACATTCAAGTTTTGAAGGAAGAACTCCTCAATGATGGCAATAATCGTTGTGCTTATTTTATTATCGTATGAGTCATGGATTTTATTGTCATTGTGTATGCAAAATTGATAGCTCATACAACCGCCAAGAGAAAACTCTTCCGTAAAAGAAATGGTATAGTTAATCCCCTTGTCTGTTGCAAACAGATAATCACCCTTATCTGAGCAGATAACTCGATAAGGTGATTTGCTGTTAATGTGATGTAGAGACAGTTCTTTCATGCGTTTGCAAATTTAGCATAAATGTCAATGCCATCATATTGTTTTGCTCTTTCGAGCATCTCCTCTTTATGTTTTAGGAGTTGTTTAAACTTTCTGATGGTTTCCTCCTTTGTATTGTTCTTTGTTGCTTGCATAATAACCTCCTTTTTAATGTTATTGTTATTAATTTGGTGGCAAAGATAAGAAAAGTAAATGAGATATGCAAGAAAAAAGACCTAAAATTTTGTGAAGCCAATTCTTTTTCGTACTTTTGCAGTTGTCTTGCTGTGGATGGCTGGCGATGAGTCGCTGGCTAAGTAAAAGTCCATGGCTTGGCCTATCATAATTAAGAAAGACGTGTACTACGTTTTCTTCTGATCTTTCGAAACCTAGGAAATTTCAAAAGTTACACTCAGATGAAGACAGCGGTAGGCGCCTTCGCTTTATGTGTGTATGTACACAGGCATAGGTGTGCCCTTTCCATTCGTTTGGATAGGGTACATCCTGTGCTATTATATATGCAAGTTTGGCGTAGGTTTCTGTTGCTTCTTATCCTTGGTGTATAAGGTTTTCCTAGGACCTCGAAAGGCAAGGGTAATGCGAGTGATAGATTCCCTACGCCATTTCTGTTTTGGTAGCAACCATACAAACTAACAAGAATGTTTCTGCTTGGGGGAATGGCGGAAGTGCCAATAGCCTAAGGAGATACAGACAGATGAGCACTAAGTTTTTTAATAATACTCCTGATAATTCCCTGTTCGAGAAGTTCAAGGGAATAGCCCACAACATGCTTGACTTTCATACCTTTCAGGCAGTAGTAGGATATTTCCGAAGTTCGGGCTATTTCAAGCTTCGTGAGGAATTTGAACAGGTCAAAAAGATACAGATATTGGTAGGTATCAATATCGACAACATATTCCGTAAGCAATCCAAACTCTTTTTCGGCCAGATTGATGAACAAGCTGTCGTCGATGCCTATTCTCACGATTTCGTTGAAGAAGTGAAAAACGCAGGCTATGATGAGCAGACGGAGAGAGGTATCCTCCAGTTTTGCCAGGACATCATCGACAAAAAACTGGAGATGCGTATCCATCGAAGCAAAAACCTCCATGCCAAATTCTATCTTCTTCTCCCGGAAAACCATAATCCAAACTCTGATGGCTGGGTTATCATGGGGTCCTCTAATCTATCCGATTCCGGTATGGGAATCATGCCTAGTAACAGATATGAGTTGAACGTGGCGATGAAAGATTATGATGATGTGGAATATTGCAAGCAGGAATTTGAGCAGCTTTGGGAGCAGGCCGTTCCTCTGAATCTGCAAGACATCGAACAGATGAAGGCGAAGACTCATCTTGCCCAGTTGCCTACACCATACGAACTCTATATGAAGGTGCTGATAGATACCTTCGGTTCGCAGGTAGAGGATGACTTTGCGATGGAAATGCCTGAGGGCGTGAAGGATATCCGCTATCAGCACGATGCCGTGATTCAGGGTTATCAGATGCTGATGCAGCACAATGGTTTCTTCCTTGCCGATGTGGTGGGTTTGGGTAAAACCATTGTAGCCACGATGATTGCCAAGCGATTTGTTGAAGCAAATGGAAGATACACCAATATCCTGGTGGTTTATCCGCCAGCCTTGGAAAAGAACTGGACTGACACTTTCAAGCTTTTCGGCATCAAGCGCTACGCCCAGTTTGTGAGCAATGGCAGTCTGAATAAAATCCTAGAGGGCGAAGGCAACTTCCGTGAAAAGGGAGAGTATGACCTGGTGATTGTTGATGAGGCGCATAACTTCCGTGGAGCCACCGCTGGCAGATACGATGATTTGCAGTTAATCTGCAAGACTCCTCGCATGAACGAAGGTTTGGTAAAAGGCCGTCACAAGAAGGTGATGTTGCTTTCGGCTACTCCGCTCAATAATCGTCCAACCGATCTTCTGAATCTCTTGCTTCTCTTCCAGAATGCCCGCTATTCCACCATTGAAGGCATCCCGAATCTGCCTGTAACCTTCTCTCCATGGATAGAAGATTACGATAAGCTGATGCGTGAGCGTAAGTTAGACAAGAAGAACGAAAGAAATGCAGAATTTGCCAAGCGCACCGATGACCTCTACGAGAAGATAAGAACGCAAGTGATTGATAAGGTGACGGTTAGACGAACTAGAAACAATATCAAGAATGTGCCTGCCTACAAGAAAGACTTGGATGACCAGCACATCGTATTCCCGGATATTCTGCCTCCTAACGAATTGATGTATGAATTAAATGGCGGTTTGAACGACCTCTTCTATAGTACGATGGCGATTCTTACCGATACGCCTCATCCCGAAGATAATCCCACAGGCAAGGGCTTGCACTATGCCCGCTATCGTGCCGTGGAGTTCTTGCAGGGCGAGGCGCGCAAGAAGTATCCTACTGCCCTTCATATTTCCACCATGCTGACAGGTATCTATCGTGTTCACATGGTCAAGCGATTGGAAAGCAGTTTTTACGCCTTCCGCCGTTCGCTCCATACCTTTCTCCGCATTACCGAGGATATGATTAAGATGTTTGACCAGAACAAGGTGATTATCGCTCCCGATATCAACGTGAAGGATAAGCAAGCCAAGGGCTGGGAGTTAGACCGCATCATAGAATATGCCTTAGAAAAAGGCTTGAAAGAGGAAGATACGGTCTTTAAAAAAGAGGATTTCAGCGAACAGTTCCTGGAGATGCTGAAAGAAGATGCTAAGAATTTGAAGGAGCTTTGCAGAAAATGGGATGAGGTAAGCGAAGACCCCAAGCTGGAACTGTTTATCGATAAACTGAAACATGAATTCTTTGATAAGGAGATAAATCCTACAGGCAAACTGGTTATCTTCTCAGAGAGTGTAGATACCGTGAATTATCTGACGGAGCAGCTGCAGAATCGTCTGCATCGTCACGACATTCTGGATGTCTGTGCCAGCAATCGTACCAACCGGCAGGATATTCTCCGCAAGTGCTTTGATGCCAACTATGCCGAGCAATCGGATGAATTCAACATCGTGATTACCTCTGATGTGCTTGCCGAAGGTATCAACCTGCATCGTGCCAACGTCATCATCAACTACGATTCGCCATGGAATGCTACCCGACTGATGCAGCGCATTGGTCGTGTAAACCGTATCGGTTCGGTGGCAGACAAGATATACAACTACATGTTCTATCCGTCGATGCAGGGCAACCAGGAGATTCATCTCTATAGCAATGCCCTCATCAAGTTGCAGGGCTTCCATTCAGCCTTTGGCGAGGATGCGCAGATTTACTCTAGAGAGGAAATTGTGAAAGAGTTCCAGATGTTTAATCCTGATATTCAGGATGCTGTGGATAGAAACCTGAAGTTCCTGGAAGAAGCCCGTGAGCTTTATCGCACCCATCGCAAGCTCTACAACAGCATCAAGGCTTTGCCGATGAAGAGCCGAACGGTGAGGGAAATCGGAAAACATCCTCATACCACAATCGTCTATCTTTCTTCGCCTCAGAAGGTGGAGTATTACTGGGTTAAGACTGACGGCAAGGTTTTGTCTATCCCATTCTTGGATGCGATGGACATCATGAAAGCTGAGATGGAGGAGAAGCCGGGTGACTTTGCGAAGGTAATGGATTTCCATTACGACCAGGTGAAACTGGCATTGGAATCCTACCAGAAGGTGGTAAGAAAGGTGGTGGATGCCGAAAGCATGGAGAACAGGAAGAAAGATAAATCGACCAATGCCGTGCTGAGCATTCTCCGTACGATGAACCGAGCCTTGAATGCTGTGGATGCGGAGACGGCTGTGGCGCAAATCAAGAAGCTGGAGCAGATAGTGGAACTAGGCGTCTTCACCGGTCTCAATTCAAGCATCAACAGTTTCAATCGCCAGGTAAAGAAGCAGAAACCATCCAGCGAAGAACTCATAGCGCAAATCATAGACAAGATAGACGAACTCTTTGATCGCTACAACATTCCGCTGGATACCGACGAGGAAAGAAACGGGGAAATCTTGGAACCGCAGATTGTGGTATCTGAGTCATTCATCTAAGTCTCTCTATATAATAAGGTGTAAGAACAGAAAAAACAAAGATAGTTATGGCAACATATAATAAAGAAACATTCAAGCGACTCTTTCAGTCGAAGTTCAATCTTTCAAAGTGGCAGATGTTGCTGCAGGATTACTTTCATGCAGACAAGGTGCGTGTGAGTCCTGAGGTTTTGGACGAGGATGCCGAAGACCGCAAGGGATATTTCCTGGGCAGCATGACAACGCAAGATAATTATGAGTTAGGATTCTTCTATTATGAAATGGAGGATGGTTCGGTGCTGCGCCGCAAGGTGGGGCTTCGTAACCTGATTCGTCCTTATCTGGGCTATGGCTTTGATGCTGCCTTGGCGGTATTTAATGATGGAACCAACTGGCGCCTGTCTTTGATTTGCGACTTGAAGGAAGATGCTACCAGCACCAAGCGATTCACCTATGTGTTTGGTGATGAGAAGGCTTTTTATAAGACTCCTATACTTCGTTTTGAAAGCTTACGGACAAAAGCTAATGAGTTTCTTGAAATCAAGAAAGCCTTCTCTGTTGAGGCTCTTTCTGATGATTTCTTTGATGAATACCGTAAACAGTATGCTGAATTCGTGAAATTCCTTACGGGTAAGGAATACGTAAAGAAGGGAAACAAATGGGTGGATCAGAAAACAGGAGAGCCTGATGCCCAGTATTTTACATCCTTTAAGGAGGATGATAAACTGGTGCGCGATTATATCAAGAAGATGATGGGTCGTATCGTGTTCCTTTATTTCCTGCAGAGTAAGGGATGGCTTGCTGGCAATCTGCATTACATGCACGATTTGTTCTATGATGCTTCTGATGAGGCAAAGGAAAATTTCCTGGACAAGGTGCTTGAACCTATGTTCTTTGGCTTGCTCAATACCAAGCCTGAGGACCGGAGTAGTGCGCCTATGGTTAACGGAGTGGGGGTGAAGTATATTCCGAATGCCGATAAGATTCCTTATCTTAATGGTGGTCTCTTCCAGCAGGAGAAGATAGATGAAGTAGATTCTTGTTTCCCTGCCGGAATGTTCCAATCTCTCTTCGATTTCTTTGATAGTTATAACTTTACGATTGATGAGAACGATCCGAATGATGCCGAGGTGGGAGTTGACCCTGAGATGCTTGGCAAGATTTTCGAGAATCTTTTGGAGGATAACAAGGACAAGGGTGCTTTCTATACGCCAAAGGAAATAGTTCGTTACATGTGTCAGGAGTCGCTGACGGCGTATCTGCAAACAGGTATCGAGGATGCAGAGGTAAAGGAACATATTGCTAACTTTGTGAAAACCAATGATGTGGAGGAGCTGGGTGGAGCTTCTTCAGAACTTGCCATGTCTATCGACCGGAAGTTGATAGACGTGAAGATTTGCGACCCTGCCATCGGTTCGGGAGCTTTCCCTATGGGCTTACTCCGTGAACTCTATGCATGCCGCAAGTCCATTGAAATCTTCGAGGAGGATAATGCTGCCGACATCAAGCGCCACATCATTCAGAACAACATTTATGGTGTTGATATTGAGAAGGGAGCCGTAGATATCGCCCGTCTCCGTTTCTGGCTTGCTCTTATCATCGATGAAAAGGAGCCGATGCCTTTGCCTAATCTCGACTTTAAGATTATGCAGGGCAACTCGTTGCTGGAGAGTTATAAAGGGGTGGACTTGAATGTTATTTCCAAGAAACTGAAGACTGGTAAGGATACCAAGAAAACTCGTGGTGTTCTCTCGTTGGGTTTTGAGGAAACTGATGTTCAGAAGACCATTCAGGATTTGGTTAAATCATATTTTAGTATCACCGACCATACCTTGCGTGCTCAGCGTCGCCAGCAGATAGATAAGTACGTAAAAGATTACATCAAGATTTGTGCCGAGGGAAATCATGAGGTACAGGATGCCGTAGATGAGCTGGAGATTCCAAATGACCAGTTCTTCCTTTGGCATACATATTTTGCAGATGTATTCGAGAAGGGCGGATTTGATATTGTGATAGCAAATCCTCCTTATGTTTTAGTTCAAACGATAAAAGATAAAGCCTTACAAAAATGCTATAAGGACTCTTTTGAAGTATCTTCTTATAAGATAGACTTGTATCATTTGTTTATAGAAAAAGGCTTTGACATGCTAAAGAAAGAAGGTACTTTGATTTACATAAATCCAAGTAACTTTTTAACGAATAATTATACAATTTCATTGCGAGATTATTTATTACAGCAAAATAGCCTCTGTAGCATTATAAACATTGAAGATGATGTTTTTGCAGCTAGTGTAAACACGTGTGTGTTTCTTGGCAGGAATATATCACCTAATTCCAATTCTGTATTGAATTACTATAAAGGAAATGTAAAACAAGGTGTATTAGAGTTACGATTACTTTCTCGAGACTTGCAATTAAATTATTTGAAAGTGTTTGGACACATTATTCAACCAAAAGGAACTGATGACGTGCAAATGATATTAAGCAAAATTTCTTCAGCTTCTATCCTAATGAAGCAATGTGCTACCATAAAATTTGGAATGCAGTTACGCAATAGAAAAATTTATCCTATGGATGTTGTGGAAAATCCGAATAATGAAAGTTTGACACCTTGGCATCGCAAATGCTTGACAGGGAAGGATATTCATCCTTATTGTGCTAATTATTCAGGATTGTATTGTTATTACAATGTTGAAGCCAAGTGTGGTGGGTGTTGGGATGAAACAATTCATAATCAGGAAGTGAAAGTTTTGGTAAGACAAGTCGGGGCAGTACCAGTTTGTGGAATTGATACTAATGGTTATGCAATTTTAAATAGTGCCTTCATGATAGTATCGGATGCTGTTTCACCTTTTTATTTATTGGCTTTATTAAATTCTACACTATTGAGATTCTATTGGAAAAACGTTTTTGAAGATAAGCGTAAAACTTTTCCTAAAATAAAAGGATCATATTTGGAACAAATGCCAATGGTTATTGGGAATACGGATCAGGTTGTTCAACTGGCAAAGAAAATAAATGAAAAGAAACGTAATGAGCAAGATGATGCTTGCCAACATGAATTGCAAACTATCGACTTCCTCGTCTATCACCTCTATGGCTTGACCTATGATGAAGTGTTGATTGTTGACCCAGAGACTCCAATCTCTCGTGAGGAGTATGAGGCATATAAAGAGGAATAAAAGACGAAATTTCGTAAGTGAGACTAGCTTATTACGAAATTGATATTCAGTATTTTAGTTCTAGCGCCCCCGTGAAATGCGGGGGCGCTAGAATCCTATTCCGATTGTCAGAACTGGGGAATATATTATAGGTGGAACTCTTTTTAAAGCTTTTGCCCTTGCAGGGCGCATTGCAGATTGCTAGTGTACCCAGGGTGTTGCCCTGGGCTAAGAGCTTTTGGGCCTTCAGCCCGTTCTTGAACCATCTGCGGACAACATGGTATCCTTTAAATTCTGTTTTCTTTGAATAAATTGCTGATTTTTGAAAGAAATTGCGTAATTTTGCAACCGAAAAGAAATAATATTCAGTTTTTAATAGACAAATGGTAGATACATTACAAAACTTTTTAGTTCAGGTTAGCGATTTTCTCTGGTCGTATATCATCATCACCGTGTTGATATGCTGTGCCCTGTTTTTCACTTGGCGTACTAGGTTTGTACAGTTTCGACTCATCAAGGAGATGGTCAGGCTGCTGTTGAATCCCGACAAGATTCAACCGGAGGAGATAGGCCATGATGAGCTGTCGATGGAGGTAAAGGTGGATGGCGAGATGAAACATATCTCTTCCTTCCAGGCTTTCGTGGTGGCATTGGCCAGCCGTATCGGTACGGGTAATCTTGCAGGCGTAGCTACTGCAATCAGCATCGGTGGACCGGGAGCCGTGTTCTGGATGTGGGTGCTGGCTTTACTGGGTTCAGCATCGGCTTTCATCGAATCAACTCTTGCCCAACTTTATAAGCGTAAGGGCAAGACATCCTTCTTTGGTGGACCTGCCTATTATATGAAGTATGGATTGGGAAAGGGATGGATGGGTATTCTCTTTGCCGTCCTGATGATCATCACCTTTGGCTTTGCCTATAATTCTGTTCAGAGCAATACCATCTGTCTGGCTTGGCAGAAAGCGTTCGGTATCGAACCAGCTACCATGGGAATTGTGCTTACTGCGCTTACCCTTCTCATCATCTTCGGTGGTATCCAGCGAGTGGCTAAGTTCTCTTCTACGGTGGTTCCTGTGATGGCTGTCGTCTATCTTCTGATAGCTGTAGGAGTAGTGGTTTGGAATATTGCCAGTCTGCCTAAAGTGTTGCTTGCCATTGTGGAGAATGCCTTCGGATTCAATCAGGCTGCCGGCGGAGTGCTGGGTGTTACGGTGATACAGGGTATCAAGCGAGGTTTGTTCAGTAACGAGGCTGGTGAGGGTAGTGCACCTAATGCAGCAGCTGTGGCTACGGTAAGCCATCCGGTGAAGCAAGGTTTGATTCAGGCTTTGGGTGTTTTTACAGATACCTTGGTGGTATGTTCCTGCACCGCCTTCATCATTCTTGTGAGTGGGGTAGATGTTACCGCATCCAATGGTATCCAGCTGACGCAGGATGCCTTGACCCACGAAATCGGAAGTATCGGCAATCCATTTGTGGCTGTGATGATCTGGCTCTTTGCCTTTAGTAGCATCATCGGCAACTATTATTATGGCGAGACCAATGTGAGATATATCAGGGATTCCAAGTTGGGCGTATTTATCTATCGCCTTGCTGTGGCAGCGATGGTCATGGTAGGAGCTGTGGTATCGCTGGATTTCGCATGGAGCTTTGCCGATATCACGATGGCTCTTCTCACGCTCTGTAATCTGGTGGCTATTGTTCTGCTTTCCCGCCAAGCCGTCTTCCTGCTGCAAGATTATCGTCAGCAGAAAAAGGAAGGAAAGAATCCAGTATTCAGCAAGGATAAGATGCCTGAGATTGCTGATAAGCTGGAGGCATGGTAATATACGGCTTTTATCTGAATGATGCAAGAAAAAAGGAAAAAGCTTTGAATAAGATTGTTTTCAAAGCTTTTTCCTTTTTTCTGTACGTATTGCTTAAAGTATAGTTATAACATTGTCAAATGGTGGTATAACATATAGCTGTCATTGAAATCAGATCTGCTACCACCTGCGGACAACATAGTATCTTGTAGGGAATGCCAGGCTTACAATCAGGGCAAAAATCAGTACAGCAACAATTCCCACAATAATATAGGCTATTACAACACAAATCAGATATATTGCCACTATACTGAGGAAAGAATAGAGCATCATCCAGCTTGCTGCCTTCTTGCCATATTGTTCCTTGTCTTTCTTATATCTGTACCAAAGACACAGAACGGGGGTTGCTATGGTTAATGCTACACCTGTCAGCGATAGGAAGATCTGCGAAGTGCTGTCCTGTTCTGCCAGCGTTGCCAGATATCCAAATAATATGGTAATCACTACAGTTGCTAGTGCCGCCAGTACGGGAACGAGGAGCAACTTGTTGAATCGTTTGTAAGGTATCACTTCCGTGCCACATTTCCCATTCATCCATTTTGCCAATTTCTGGTATCTGAAAACATAAAAGAAAGTGAACACAATGGCGATAAGACCGAGGGCGCCTCCAACAAGTGACAGGAGCAGCAACGCTATGCTCATTAATACTCCAGTTTCTTCCTTTTCGGCGCTTTGCTGAGTTCCTGCTGGTGCTTGCATATCCTCTTTCTTGGCATCTGCATTAGAGGCTTGTTTCCCTTTCTGTTGGGCAACGGCAGTCAGTTCCGTCTTTTCATTCTTGGCGTCTTCCTTGACATCCTGCTGTGTGGCAGCTGCAGGCATTTCTTCTTCTACATCAACATCAGAATCCGGTTCTGGCTCAAATCGTTGGCAGCAGTAAGATGCCACATAAGCCGTTTTGCCCTTGTAGAGGAATCTGATCATGTCGCCATCCATACCTTCCTCCTCAAAAGTATCACCCTGATGCATCATGCCCAACTTCGTAAGATAATTAGGCGAATCCCACACCGTCAGGTCGGCATCTTTCACCTCCCACATATCGCCTTTCTCAGCAAAGCCAGCCATAGAAAGCAATGCGAAGGCGAATACTAACAATAGTTTTACGTATTTCATAAGCCCTGCTCCCTTTCTTCCATTTTCTTCATTTCCTGTTTCTCCTTTGCCTTGTCCCATGCAAAAGAGAATAACTTGCCAAAGAGGCGCAGCACACGCATGGCTATCCATTTGATGACACGCACAATATCCCACAAGATTTCTTCACCAATATTACGCATAATTCTTAAAATTTAAGTTAGACATTTATTATTTGATTATTTACTACTACATTTCGCCGTTCACTTAGGGATGCTAAGTATAACAAGAGAATGACTGAATGCAAAGATAGCGACAATTACCATACAAAGCTTCAAACGACAGTAAAAAAAGGATATTTATATTCATTTCTACGGATTACCATCGTATGCAGCCTATGGTTTTCCGTAGGTAAAGGGACGTATGAACGGAAAAACAACAGCCGCCACCTTTTTTAACAACCTTAATTCCGCAACACTATAATTTAA
>NZ_QUCG01000160.1:0-384 GCF_003473645.1 Prevotella sp. AM23-5
TTCGTCCCTTTTGTTCGACCTCATCTTTTATTTGCAAGTAGCGGCGTTGCTCGATGTCCCCCTTGCTTTTTCTTGTGCAAAGTTATGGCAGCCCTGTCAGATGCCAAGTACCAGGAGAGGACTCCTTATTTGGCTAAAACTTTTCTGGAAGCCTTCCGCAAATATTGCATATTTGGGTATTCCAGAAAAGTTTCTACCAAATTCCTTGGCGTTCTGACTTCGCTGGGCTGCCATCCTTTCTGCACGTAAAAAGGCTACAGGGGACGACGGACACGCCGGGGTATGATAAAAAAAATATCGGATCGAACGGAACGAAAAGCTGTAAAGGCTAGAGGATTCCAGAAATCCGAAGTATAAATTCATTTATGTTGAACCAATAAAATA
>NZ_QUCG01000160.1:394-1691 GCF_003473645.1 Prevotella sp. AM23-5
TTCATTTATGTTGAACCAATAAAATAGAATGATTATGACAGGACTTGCATTAAGAGTGAGTGTTCCTAAGTGGAACGTTGAGAGTGAGCTTGGTTACAAACCAATCACTACTTTTTGGGAGGATTTCTCCATCGCTGATAAGTTCGGCAATGAGGCTGTAAATGATACGTTCAAGCGTGCTTTCACTGAGTGGAAAGGCAACTATGCCTATCTTACGGAAATGGTGATGGTGTTGAACCATAAGATTTGGCAATGGTATAAGAAGAACATTCTTCTTGCCAAACTCTACAACCAGTTGTATGATATGGCTGCTGAGTATGCCGAGAACAACTTGAAAGGGGAGGAACTTGATTATTATTATCGTATCACTGACTAACAAAGGTAACGGAGAGGCTAACCACCTCTCCATAACTAAGCTACAGAATGGAAACAAGATTTAAAATGGCTGCTACGCAAAGACAGATGAACTATCTCCTCAGTCATTATGGTGTCAAACTTTGCGAGAGAATGGATAAGGAAGAACCTAAGTTTCCGATTCCTGGGGAAGCAAACGTTTATCTTTGGAAGGTGCTGCTTCGTCATCCAGAAGGATTGTCAATTCCTTCCTTGATAGGTTACTCTAAGTTGTTGCCAATGTTGAGAAACTCATATAAAAAGCAGAAAGTATGATAACGCTGATTCCTATCACATCAGGGTTGTTGCACCTGAATATGTGAAATTCAAGAGAAAGGTGCACGGATAGGAGAAATTTAAGAAAAATAACTTGCTAGTTACGAAATTTTTTCGTAACTTTGCCATCAAATTAAACAAAATGGGACAGAAAGAAGAAAAAGAAAAGATTAAAACGGCAAAAGAAACATTAGGAAGGTATTTTTATGACTTAAGTAAGACTTCATTTGGTACAGGCCTATTAGGAACGTTCTTGCCGTATTTTACAAAAGATGAGTCTGCAATGACAGAAAAAACAATATGGTTATTTGCAGGGTGTCTTATAGCAACAGTTGGTTTTGCATATGTTGGTAATAAAATTTTAAAAAGATAAAGTATGGATTCATTGTTGATTTTTATGACAGGCGTTGCAATAATAGCAGCAGGGCTTGCTTTTTGGGTAAATACCAAAATGGGGAAAAAATGGATTGATAGTTTGTAAGGTAAATCCAGAAATCATTAGCGTTTACAATGACAGAATTGGCTATTATTGCTGTTGGCATATTGCTGTGGAGCAATACAAGAGCTGGTAAGAAATGGTTGAAAGAACTTTAAGTGTTTATAGAGGTGGCAAGTTGCATTGCTGCCT
>NZ_QUCG01000161.1:0-1577 GCF_003473645.1 Prevotella sp. AM23-5
TTCGGCGAGCCGTTCAAGGTGCTGCGCGAGGACAAGACATTGGTGGAATACTACACCAAGCTTTCTTCTTTTCACTCGCAGTACCGAATGATTGGCAACAACTACAACCAGGTTGTCAAGGAACTCCGTTGTCATTTCTCAGAGAAAAAGGCGATGGCTTTGCTCTATAAGTTGGAGAACTGCACCAGGGAACTGGTCTCTCTTACCCGTGAGATAGTTGAACTAACCCGTAAGTTTGAGGAAAGATGGTCGCAAAGATAAGTTTCGGAAGTTCATTGTATGGCGCACTGGCATACAATGGTGAGAAGATTAACAAGGAAGAGGGAAAGCTCTTGGCAACGAACAAGATCTTCGATGATTGTTCGGGAAAGACGAGCATCGCCAATGCCTTGCGTGATTTCCAACGATACCTTTCTCCGCACATCAGAACGGAAAAGCCTGTCGTGCATATCTCCCTGAATCCGCATCCTGATGATGTGCTGACGGATATGGAGATGGAGAACATCGCACGGGAATACTTGGAGCGCATGGGATATGGCAACCAGCCATACATGGTTTACAAGCATGAGGATATCGACCGTCATCACATGCACATCGTGACCATCCGAGTGGATGAAAACGGCAAGTGTTTGGATAGCCGATACAACTACCATAGGAGCAAGGCTATCACCCGTGACTTGGAGGAGAAGTACAATCTCCACAAGGCAGACCGCAAGCAACGTCAGGCAGACAATCCACTCCGTAAGGTGGATATAAGCCAAGGCAATGTGAAGAAGCAGGTTGCCAACACCGTAAAATCTCTCTGCGCTACCTACAGGTTCCAATCATTGGGCGAATACCGTGCACTTCTTTCCTTATATAATATATCCTTGGAGGAGGTCAGAGGCGAAGTTGGCGGTCGTGAGTATCATGGCTTCGTCTATTCTGCCAATGACGGACTGGGCAACAAAGTTGGAAATCCTTTCAAGGCTTCCAAGATTGACAAATCTGTCGGTGTGGAGGCAATAGAAAAACGGTTCGCTTATTCTACCAAGAAGTTCAAGGAGGAAAAGAAACTCTCCGAGATGACCCGTCATAGCGTGGAAGCAGTCTTGAAGCAGACTTACCATAAGGATAAGTTCGTTGAGTTGCTGAAAGCAAAGGGTATTGATGTCGTTTTCCGCCATACAGCTGACGGCCGTATCTACGGAGCAACATTCATTGACCACCGCACCCAAAGCGTGTTCAATGGTTCAAGGCTTGGAACGGATCTTTCTGCCAATGCTCTACAGGAGCACTTCACCTTGCCTTACGAGAACGAACAGCCGATACCGCTTGCCATTCCAAAGGAAGATGGTGCAATCTCAGAACAAGAGCGTCACGATTCTGGCTTGTTCGATGAATACGGCAGCGGTCTTGGACTCATGTCTGGAGGAGGTCCTTCAAATGAAGCACAGGAAGCTGCATTTGACAGGGAGTTGCGTAGAAAGAAGAAGAAACGAAAAGGGCGAAGTCTTTAATCGTGTTATCAAGGTTGACTTTCTTATGCAATGGAGAAAGTCAGCCTTCAATCAAAAACAATTTGTATAACTTCAAAA
>NZ_QUCG01000162.1:0-1528 GCF_003473645.1 Prevotella sp. AM23-5
AAATTATAGTGTTGCGGAATTAAGGATAATGAGAAATGAGGGGATTCTTATGATTTTTAACACTGATAATCAAAAATATAGTGGCTCCGCAAAAGATTCCTTCACAAAATTTGTGAATATCGAATTAAAATATTATCTTTGCCATGTGTTTTAAAAAATATGATTATGGAATATCATTGGTTTGAAGAATTGCCACCGAGTTGTCCGCCATTTGACTCTGTTGAATGCGATGGTACTTATTTCCGTGTATCACATGGGAATCCTGCGGAATCTGAGGACTTTTTCTCTCAAAAACGCTTGGCTCCAAACAAAGTTTTTAAGGGAGAAGGTATTGATGATTGTATAGTGAGAGCAGTATCTGTCTTTGCCTTATTAGAAGATGCAAAAAGACTATTGAAACTCCCAAAGTTCAAGCATGCTAATATAGCAGTGGTAAGTCTTCGACCTATGGATGGCAAAATCAAGAAAACTTTCAAAAACTCTCATTATTCTTGGTGGAGAAGCAAAGCGTTTGATATTAAAAATGCAAAAACAATAAAATTATGAATAAGAAACAATCCATACTGAAAGTAGATAGCATACTGGAGTACTACGACAATCCTCAATTGCTAACCGCAAGGGATTGTTTTGATACGTTGTATTTGTGTTTGCTGTATCAAGATACTCCCGAATGCAAATATACGGCGATTCGTATTTCCAGTAAAAGACTGCAGGATTTCTGCATGGGAAAGAAGGACCTGCGCTCCTTGTTCTTGTCTCCAGAAGGAGATAAGGCGTACTTCAATGTGAGGGGGACAGATAACAGCCTTGTGCTGGATTCGAAAATCAGTACTGCTATATCTGAAGATCGTTTGCCTGATGAAGGCTATTATCTGGAAACATCTGGTAAGGAAAGTATCGTGGTTAATATCCCTGTAAAGGATAAAGGTCTGTTTACTGAGCTAGTTAGAAAGTTTGGTTGGGCTTGTATGTAGTTCTACCTTTATGGCTAGATTGGTAAAAGTAAGATGGGTGGCTGCAGCCTTGTAGAAACAAGGCTGCGGATTTTTTATTCCAACCCCCACATATCATTCAGCATACTGATGGCTGACTCCGAGCGGAAAACATGATTGCGGAAGGTGATGATGCCTTCGGGGGCAAGGTGGGCTTCGAAGGAATTCACCAGGAAATCTGCTTCGAGCAGAATGCGATGGTCGAGGCTGGTAACATCTTGATAAGTATGATGATGGGCAATGAGCCAGCAGATTCTTTCTATCTGTGCGGCTGTGAATCCATCTACTTCTGACAGTACTTTTCTTGCCTCGTCAGGACCCAGTTCTTCCTGGTGCTTGCCATCGCAGTTGCCGTATCTGGCTTGTGAAACGTGAATGCCTACATCGTGAAGAATGGCTGCTGCTTCGAGCACGAAGAGGTCTTCCTGGTTCATTCCCTCTGCTATCGCTATCATACGGGCAAAGTCGTGCACCTTTACGAAATGCTGGATGAGTGGCGCATCGCCACCATCGTACTTAATCATCGCCCTCATCAG
>NZ_QUCG01000163.1:0-1516 GCF_003473645.1 Prevotella sp. AM23-5
TTATCTCAAATTTTAACGAACTATTGATAGTAAGTTTCCAATATATTTAGTCCTTCCCAATCGGTATCCTTGCCGTTCTTTAATGGGGGTTCGCCTGCTAAAAAAACTCCCATAGCCTTTTCATAAACATAGGGTCTGCTTAAAGTCCCTGCTATATATAATTCCATACTAACACTTTTCCAAAACTTACTAAGATTTCCAGTAAGCCCTCCCGCAAGATAGACTTCCATATCTCTATTATTTTATTTCCACACCTTCGTATTCGGAAACGGCAGATTTGATAATCTCCTTAATCTCATCTACCTTATCTTCCAACTCTGGTGGAATATGGACGGAGAGCTTAATATCTTTAACTTTGCTCTCGGTATTTTGGGCATCCTCGAATAGCTCATCAATATCGGTATCATCCTCATCGGTATTGAGAAAAGAACAATCAACGCCCCAATTCTGCAAATCATCGGTTTCCCATTCACCATTGGCAAGCTCATCCCAATCCCAATTACCTGCTTGCACGTTATCCTTGATAGCATACTCCTTGATTTTTTCAATAGGTGTATCTGCTTTAAGGACAACACAAGGGATGGTATCGAACTCGGAATGACCATCAAGGCGAAGCTCGTTGGCGACACGAAGACGCATATTACCGCAGATAGTGACGTAGTTACCATTATCCATAGCATAAACCATCAATGGCTTATACTCCAGGAACTCGGGGCTATCGGTAAGTGACTTTTTGAGTTTATCGTGCTCGCTTTCTTTAAGGTAGCGAGGGTTCTTACTGATTCCTTCCAACTGTCCGTCATTGTATTCAAGCCTTGTAATATCAATATCGGCGTATTCACCAATCTTCAAAAAGAGCTTTTTATCTTCAACGTTCGGACTCTGAGATATTTTCTTTTCTCTTGCCATAACTTTACCATTTAATAATTATTATTTGCAAAGTTACGGAGATTATTCGGGTTTTAATAGAAAATAATAGATTGCGTGTAAACAAATAAAAAAGGCTATCCCAAAAAGAGTAGCCTTTGAAGTTATTATTTAATCTTTCCAGCTTTTACAAGCTTATCAAACATCTGTAGAACGGACTTATCCTTACCTCCTGTCTTATATCCATTGATATAATAGGTAGTCAGTGATTTCCAACCGCTTTCCTCGTAAGTTCTTACGATATTTGCGATTTTACCATGTCTATTTATCGTACCTATCTCAATAGTATCAGTTTCGTTCTCTCTATACTTTTCCCAAAAAATAGAACCTCCTTTCTTTTTATTAAAAGTCACATCTTCCAACTCTTCAACCTTTTTAAATTCAGAAGGTTTGATGTTATAAACGGCAGAAACGGCTTTCGTCATATTTTCCAAACTCTCATTCGCTGCGTCATTCTTTAAGAACTTAACCTTATCATTCCATAATGTTTTGGAGTTGATGGAATCTATTAAAGCGTTGATTCTTCTTGTAGCTTCTTTGCTATCAATCTTGTTGACTACTAATCCTAAAATCCGCAACTATCATCCAA
>NZ_QUCG01000164.1:0-1462 GCF_003473645.1 Prevotella sp. AM23-5
ATGAAAACATAGATATAAGAAAAGTAGAATATAGCCATATAGATATTGCCCTATATAAACATAGAAACAAAGCACTATATCCTTATAGGACTATATGTTTATATAAAAATATAGACATATAAATATATACATCTATAACAATATATAGATATAAAGCATAAACTACTAGATATAAGCAACTTAGTAACGAGCAGTCAAAAAGGCTATTCAAAAAATAGCCTTTTTGATATTGCCAATAAAAGTAGAACATAGAAACTAAAGGAGGTCTAAGCCTCCTTTGCTGTTTTTCGCACCAATTCAATCTTGGTGGCAGTCATCTTGGTGACATGGAAATCCTTTCCATCCTTGGTATAGGTATCAGCTTTGAAGAATCCTTCAACCTTTACCAACTTACCCTTTTGGAGCAAATCCAAGGTGGCGGTGTCATCATTCTTAATCCATGTCTCGATGTTAAGGATAGCCGAGAGCTTGATTTCCTGGTCATCCTTTTTCACTGAGGTTCTATATGAGATTCCGAAGCGTGCGATGCTTGATTTCTCAAAGTTATGTACTTCTGCGTTATTTACTACGAAACCAGAGATTGTGAAATTATTCATTGCGTTCATAATTGTAATTTTTAAATGTTAATACTAATTTTACGTGCATAAAAACAGCAACCAAGGAGAAGGTGAGTCGCGGCAAGAGATGTCCAATATGTTTTTCACCCATAGGGCATGGAGTTTTTGAAACCGGAGCAACTGCACCCAAAAAGTCTGAAAAAGATATTGAGACAAACAGGATGTGCGCCCTTGCCAACACCGCTTGGGCTAACTTTGCAAAGTAAAATGGTTGTTAACAGGATTATAAAAATTAGCTGAACGCATCAGAACTACTGATTTCACAACTGGTTTTAGATAATGCAGAGCAACATCTATACACAAAATCAAATTTGCACGAAGATGCCAAAATATAACACAGAAAAAGGAAGCAAGAAATCAAACAGCTTCTTGACATTGAAGCATAAAAGAACAAACATCGCCTTTTTGTTCTAGAAGAGTAATATCAAAATCGAAAGGATTTAATCTAGACGACTATACCAAGAACAAGAAGTATCACCATCAAGAAGACTGTTACCATGAAACAACTCAAAAAAATAAAAAAAGACTACAAACATTAAAATATATACGTTCTACAACAATTGGTAATCTATACAATAGAAAAGAGGCTTATAAAGAGCGAGTTAAGTTCTTATATAGATATATAATTATATAAACAAATAAGAAAATAAAAATATAAATATAGAACCATATAAGAAAATGTAACAATCGGTTTGTCCACCATATCCTTTAGGACATCCTGGACAAGCCAACCGCTCTCCCTTTAGTCCCATGGCACCATCATCGATGCCGACAGGGGACAAGATTCCACAGCTTCAGCTATAGAATCTTGGGGCATAGAGGATGGCACACTTGTGAGGAGAATG
>NZ_QUCG01000165.1:0-346 GCF_003473645.1 Prevotella sp. AM23-5
TTTTTTTGTCGCAATTTAACGGATTTCTGTCTAGAAAAAAGTTAGCACCGATATGAAAGTCGATGAATGGACATCAGATGATGTACACACCTCAGGAGGTGGTGAATTCCCTCCTTGCGCTGGACTTACCTCCAACGCCCTCCCCGAAGCTCAAAGCACAGTTTCCGCCGAGAGTTCACAAACAGGGGTGTCCACCAGAAATGCCCATATAGCAAGTAAGTCTAAAGCGCAAAAAGAGGAAGAAATTCCTCATTGGTATGCTTTACGCACCACCTATGGTAGAGAGAAAAAAGCATACGACTATATGACCGCCAAAGGCATCACGGCTTTCTATCCTACCACCGAG
>NZ_QUCG01000165.1:356-1367 GCF_003473645.1 Prevotella sp. AM23-5
ATCACGGCTTTCTATCCTACCACCGAGGTTGTAAAACTTATAAAAGGTAAGCGCAAAGTTGTTACCGAGTCTCGTTTACCAAACATCTTCTTCGCCTACGGCACCGAAGAACAACTCAAATCTTTTGTTTACGACAACGTAAACCTCCCTTTCCTCCGTTTTTATTATCGTCACGTCCACATTGGGCGCAGAATAGAGAAAATTCCATTGATAGTTCCCGACTATCAGATGGAAAGTCTCAAAATCATCTGTGCTGCCGATGCGGATAATACCATCGTATCATTAGCTGAAGTTCCAAAATTCGAAAAAGGACAATTGGTTAGGGTTACTGAAGGAGCGTTCAAAGGAGTGATAGGAAGAGTTGCACGGTGGCAGGGTCAACAAAGGGTTGGAGTTTGTATAGAGGAGATTGGAACAATAGCGACAGCTTATATTCCTAATGCTTTTATTGAAATCGTAAAAAAATAATTCTGTTAGAGGTTACTATTTATATATCCCTTCCATAAACAAATAATAAATTTAGAAGTTGCGCCCGACACGGATTAGGGACTATAAAATGAAGTTATTATTAAAAATCTCATTAGTTTTCATTGGTGTTATCGGAGTGATTGCTCTGGCTTCTTGTGAAAAAGACGAGGTAAAATCTCTTGTTATTGGAAAAATTGTAGCAACTCCATCATCTGTCAAAAATGGTGACGAGATTACTTTAGAAATAGGAGGCAATGTCTCTGCTTCTGGAGAAACTATAATAAATGGAAAAGATTATCACCCTATTATACACTATTTAATCGATGGGAAAGCAGTTGTAAAATCTTCAGAAACGACTTTGCCGTTTAATGCAAAATACATAATAAAAGATTTGACCATTGGTGAACATACACTATCTGTTGATATTACAAGTTCTCGAAAAGATGCAATCTTTGAGAATAAGGTTAGTTCAACAACAATAACTATTTTAGAATAATATTTAAACTATTTTTTAGATCAATACTCTGTTAATTCTTATGTAAT
>NZ_QUCG01000166.1:0-1361 GCF_003473645.1 Prevotella sp. AM23-5
ATCCAAAGTATAATTTTTAAAGTTGAACCCTATAAAAGTGAACGCAATGGAACATAATTTTAGTGATTTCTGTATGGAGGAGCATCCGCAGGTTAGAGCCTACAATAATGGCTTCGAAAGTTTGACAGTAGTAGAGTTAATTGCTATGATTATTGGTACTGGTACCAAGCGCAATGTTGAACAAGCTCGTCAGATTTACAACGTGATGGGACAAAGTTTGAGAAACATCGCCAAGGCAAGACCAGAAGAACTTCAGGTAGTACAAGGGATAGGAGACAACAAGGCTATGGCTCTTCAAGCTGCTATGGAATTGGCAAAGCGTTTCCATTTGGAGAAAATGGGTGAAAGACCAGACTTGAGTAGTAGCCTTGCTATCTACAACTTTCTTCATCCTATTATCGGCAACTTAGACCATGAACAGGCACACTTGTTGTTGATGAATCAAAACTTCAAGTTGATTAAGGATGTGAAGATAAGTGAGGGTGGTTTGACTGAAACTGCTGTGGATATTCGAATGATAATCCGAGAAGCAACGCTCAATAATGCAACGATTATAGCTTTCGCTCATAATCATCCTAGCAATTGCCCTACTCCAAGCAAGGCAGATGACTTTTTGACACAACAAATAGCTAAGGCTTGCGAGTTGATGAGATTGTTCTTCATGGACCATGTTATCATCGCCGACGGAACGTATTATTCTTATCATGATAAGGGAAAACTTGATAATTGAGATAGGGAGGGTAAAATCCTCCCTATTAGTAAAGAAATGTTTGAAATAACTTGCAAGTTACGAAAAAGTTTCGTAACTTTGCCATCAAATTAAAGTAAAATGACAACAAGAGAAGATAGAGACAAAGCAAAGTCTGCAAGGGAAATGCTGAGCAAGTATTTCTTTAGCCTAAGTATAGCAACTTATACGGGTGCAGTTATGGGTACATTGGCATCAATGTTAGGTTTGTTGAAGGGCACAGATTTGGATTCGGGTGTGATAGGAACTGTGGCAATATTTGTTATTGGCTCGATTTTGACGGTGATATTTGCTTTCGTTGGAAATAAGATTATTAAAGGTAAATAAAAATATTACAATTATGATGTTAGCATTATGTTTTGCATGGTTTACACTCTTGGCTGGTGCATTCCTTATTTGGCTATATACCCCAAAGGGAAAAAAATGGTTACAGGAACTTTAAACGTTTTCTTGGAATATTAGTCATATGGAAGGATTTGCATTGGTAATGTGTATAGGTGCCGTAATTGGCATAAGTCTCGCAATTTGGTCTAATACCAAATCTGGACAAAGATGGATAGATAATTTGTAAAAGTTTGAAAAAATATAGAGGTGGCAAGTTGCATTGCTGCCT
>NZ_QUCG01000167.1:0-1316 GCF_003473645.1 Prevotella sp. AM23-5
ATATGAACTATAATAATAAAAATGAATACGGTTAACGAAATTTAGCATAAATATGCATTTTCGTAAGCATAGAGGGTCTTCAGGACTGATATCTCAGCCCCTAGCCACCAAGGTGTACCCTCAGACGGAGAGATGGTTTTATGGCTTTACAGACTTATATCCATCTATATATTTCTTCTCATGTGCAACAACAGCGAAGGCTTGTCTGATGAGTTTGTTGGCAACAGCGACAATAGCCAATTTCCCTGGCTTCCCATTTGATCGCAAGCGGTCAAAGCATGCTTTGCATTCGGTGTTGCACCGCAATGATGCCATAGCTCCAATATAAAGCTGACTACGTAGGTAAGCATCTCCGTTACGATTAATGTGCCCTTTGACATTGACTGACGTACCAGACTGTTGGTAAGTAGGTGACAGCCCTAAATATCGGGTAAGTTGCTTGGCATTATCAAAGTAGGTGAATCCGCCTGTGGCAATGATGAGTGCAGCTGCAAGGGTTGCTCCTATTCCTTTAATGGAAGTGAGTAAATCCATCTGCTTCTTGTATTCTATCTCTGCCAAGGACGTTAGCTCTTCCTCCATTTCTTGGATTTGTTTCTCAAGAAACTTGATAGTCTTCTCTAAGACTTTCTTGCACTTGGAATCAATGAATGGCAGGACTTTTAGTGAACCTTCAAGGTTTCTGTTAGCGGTAAGCTGCTTCTTCAGTTGACGTAATACAGTGCGTTTCTGCTTGAGTAACAAAAGGGAATCACTACGGAGCTTGAATGGTGCTGGTTGCATTCTCTCACCATATAAGGCAATGAGGCGGGCATCAATCTCGTCTGTCTTGACAACAGAGAGCATGACACGTGCAAAGTTCTTTATCTTCAGAGGATTCTCCATGCTGACAGTAAAGCCTGCCTTGGAGAGCAAATAGACAAGCAGCATACTGTAGTTGCCTGTTGCTTCCAACACACAATGGTTCTCTTCTGGAGAGATGGTTCGGATAAACTCTCGGATACCCTTTGTGGTATTCTTGAAAGTTTTGGTTTCACTGCTTTTGGCAGATGAATAAGCAACAACGAAGGTTGCTTTGCTGACGTCAATTCCTACGTAAGTCATAGTCATAATATTTATAATTAAACAAACATCGATACATCATGAGCTATCATTGCGAATACGGGGTCTATGCCCTTTGAACTATCCAGGTTCTGATGTAAGGGTGTGGGGACGGAACATATTCAACGGCTTGCAAAGCTAATGAAGAATCGGTCTTATTCCACACCCTGATGTTGAATTTCTATGCAAAGATAATAAAAAAAAACAATATACAA
>NZ_QUCG01000168.1:0-1315 GCF_003473645.1 Prevotella sp. AM23-5
CCCTGCTGGGGGCATGCCCCCAGCAGGGAAGCCTTTTCGGCTGCAAAGTTACATAATTTTAAATCTATCTCCAAATTTTATTGCCAATTGTTGAGAAATTTGTCCCCAATTTGCCAGTGGCATAGTCCATTTCTTACGGATGTTGCGGTAAGCTAAGTACACAAGCTTCTCCAAAGAATTATCCGTAGGAAAGACCCCTTTAGTCTTTGTGACCTTTCTTACCTGTCTGTGATACCCCTCAACCGTATTGGTCGTATAAATGAGTTTACGGATGGCTGGAGTATATTGGAAATACTCTGTCAGACGTTCCCAATTGTCACGCCATGACTTGATGACAATTGGGTACATCTCTCCCCACTTAGACTCTAACAGGTCTAAATTAGCAGCAGCGGAGTCTTTGTTTACTGCACCATATACTGTTCTTAAATCCTTGATAAACTCCTTTTGATGCTTACTGCCAACATACTTGATAGAATTGCGTATCTGATGGACAATACAGAGCTGCACAGAACTCTCAGGAAATACGCTTTGGATGGCATCTGGGAAGCCTTTGAGACCATCAATACAACAAATCAAGATGTCTCGAACACCACGGTTCTGAAGATCCGTAAGAACTTCTAGCCAGAAGTTAGCTCCTTCACTCTTAGACACATACATACCTAACAGTTCTTTTTGGCCTTCCATGTTGATACCAAGAATGTTGTAAATGGCTCGTGTGACAGCTCTGCCATTCTCATCCTTTACCTTATAATGGATAGCATCAAGCCAGCAAATGGCATATACAGGATCGAGCATGCGAGACTTCCAGGCGGTGATTTCGGGTAATACACGGTCTGTTATAGAGCTGATAGTATCGGCTGATAGAGTTGTGTTGAACTCACGCTCAAAGTAGCTGCTGATGTCACGTGTGCTGGTGCCCATGGCGTACATCTCAATAATCTGGTCAGCCATGCCATTGGCAAGAATAGTCTCACGCTTCTTTACGGTCTCAGGTTGGAAAGTTCCATCTCGGTCACGAGGAGTCTCTATAGTGACCTCACCATATTTTGTTTGAACCTTCTTACTCATCTTACCATTACGACGGTTGCCGGAAGAGCGTTCCTCTTCACTTAAATGAGCGTCCATCTCACCTTCGAGAGCTGAGTTGAGAATACGCTCTAACAATGGAGCTAATGCTCCGTCCTTGCCAAATAAGGCTTCACCACTACGCAACTGCTGAGCTGCTTTCTTGTAATCAATTTCTAAGTTGTCCATAATATAAAAACTGTGTTAAACTACTTTTATTGTAGCTTGACACAGTTTAGTTTACACTCTC
>NZ_QUCG01000169.1:0-1218 GCF_003473645.1 Prevotella sp. AM23-5
TAAATTATAGTGTTGCGGAATTAAGGAATATAAAAGAATTATCCAATTACATCAACAAGTTAGATATAAAGGATAGGCATTACCTTTTTAGCAATACCTATCCAAAAGGCAACCATCAAAACAGGTTGCAAATTTGCAAGCGCAACCGCTTTGCATTCCTTACAGTATAAAAAGTTCCTCCCTTTGGCTTTCCATCAAAGTATGCAAGCAAAACTGCAACATGATCTAACATGAAATCATTGCGTTTGAGAAAACAGCCATTGTAATAATGCTCACTCAACACAATAACATCATCCACTATCTCCAAAATCTCCAGATAACGTTTCTTCTGATTGGCGCCCCATCTTTCGTTTTGCTCCCGATATGGAACAGTGGCAACAAGAAGGATGTCTGGAAGTTCCTCCTTCAGTTTCAGCACCTCTTCAGCAGCAAGCATATCAAAGCCTAGAGCCATTCCACAAAAGAAATTACGAAATCCCTTGGAATAAAGCAAGCGAATCTCATTTCTTACACTCTCCTTCACCTCTTCCACCCTATCAGAAGAGATGAATCGGTGTCCCGTAAATGCTACGGAACACCATTTTTCATACTTTTCAATCATTGTCTATTATATCTATAAAAAGTTTTACCTAAGAACATGCCACCCAAAACGTGTGCTCCGCTATCCTCCAATTTGTTAGCAAAATCCGCATAGCTTTTGCCTGTGGTGACAACATCATCAAACACACATATCTCCTTGTCCTTGAAATAGTAAGTGTCCAAGTCAATAAGTTGCGCTTGGCGTTCCGTCTTTTTCTTACCTCTTCGATGGTTATGAACATCCAATCGGTCTTGAAGCACGCACACATGAGAAAAGCCATTGCCTATGCCGGTAAGTTCACTGACTCTATTACAGAACATCATGTATCTGCTTTGGTAATTCTCCTTCTTACTCGTCGGAACACAAACCAAAACCATACTTTTTACTTTCTCGCCATATTCCTCTTTCAAGTGCTTGGCAGTCATCTGAGCTACTTCCTCATAAGCAGAATCACGAGAATCTTTGAAAGCCCATACCAACTGCCTTGCAGCCTTGGCATCCTCACCTACGTTCTGAATGCGAGCAGGATAGTATTTCACGAAGAAACTAATCTTCTTATCCAGCTGACGCTGAATGTTTTCGTCTATTACTTTTGCCATAATCACTATGTTTTAACGGTTCAACTTTAAAAATTATAC
>NZ_QUCG01000017.1:0-64303 GCF_003473645.1 Prevotella sp. AM23-5
ATCAGGTATTTCAAGCGTGTGCTGACCGACGGTCCGGTTTCCCGTATCAACTTCTGTACCATCCCGGAAAGAGATATCGGCGAGGACATTCCCGTCTATGGAACCTATGATGAGGAATTCAGAAATTCTCTGAAACCTTACATCGATAATCTCTGTATGGCTTCGGGGCTGGTGGAATGCAAGGAGGCATTTCATCTTGCCGAGGTGCTGAAGGATGAGAATGCGGAATTCTCCCGTCTGTCGCAGGACAGAGTCTATGAGAATCTGAGCTTCCGTGCCAACGTAATCGGCTATCTGAAGGCATGTGTGCTCTATGTGGCGAACGGTTACCAGTGGGAGCCTGAGATTGAGGATTTCATCCGCTGGAGCGAGCGTTACGACATCTACTGCAAGATGCGTTTCTTCGGTGATGCCATCAAGAAGGCGGAGCGTGACGGTGATCAGGAAAGCAAGAAGGGACCTGCGAGCATCCTGGCATTCCTGCCCGACAAGTTCAGTTATCAGCAGGTAGAGACTCTGCGTCTGAAAAACGATATGAACGCCAAGGGTACTGCCAAAATGTTGAGAAACTGGCTGCATCGCGGGTATATCGAGAAAGAAGAAAGTGACTCAGTGACTCAGAAACTCAGTGACTCAGTTTATTTCAAGACCCATTCCTAGAGTGGGGAATGAATCGCATCAGGAAAATTTTCCTGAAAATAATGAACGAAAAAAAATCTATTGTATATGGAAATTGTTTTAGAGCGTATAGCGAAGAAGAATACTTATACCATCGGCCGACTGTATCTGTTGGCTGATGGTGATGTGAAGCGCAAGGTGCTTTCCGGCAAATCAGCTGGCGACAAGCGCAGTTTCGAACATACTTTCGACTTGAAGAAGTTGTCTAAGGACAACTACTTCTGTGACACCCTGGAGCCTACGTGGCGCAACCTGAAGGGGATAGCGCTGAAGCCCGAGGAAGTGAATGCCAAGTACAGCCGTCAGAGCGGCAAGGTGGCAAGAAAGATTCCGGGGCATACTGCCATCCCCGAGGGCTCGTATCGTGTGCTCATCACCAAGTCGCCCCATTTCAAGGAGTGGCTGCCGTATGTGCAGGGTGTGCCCGGTTTCGAGGGTATCCGCATCCATGCCGGCAACTATCCCGACGATACCCAGGGCTGCATCCTGGTGGGCGAAAATAGGGTGAAGGGCATGGTGGTGAACTCCCGCATCTGGCTCACCCGACTGAAGAAACGCATCCAGGCGGCTGAGAATCAGGGAGAAGGCATCTGGATTACCATCATCTGATTTCAGATTATCATCATCTGATTTTCGGTTATCATCATCTGATTTCGGATTATCATCATCTGATATCGCATAACCGTATGAAAAAAAAGCGGCAGCCGTATCTTCCGGTTGCCGCTTCCTTTACATTTATACGCTTTTACAAGCTTTGTCTCTTTTCCAAATCCTTATTCAGCATCCTCAGCCTTCTTGCGGCGGGAAATGCGCTTGCGCTTTGGCTTCTCATCTGTATTCGGAGTCTCGATCTTCACACCTGCCAACTCTGGGTCGATGAGGATACGGCCGCAGTACTCACAAGGGATGATCTTCTTGTGCATCTTGATATCCAACTGGCGCTGAGGTGGAATCTTGTTGAAGCAACCACCACATGCATCACGCTGCACGTAAACGATACCCAGACCATTGCGGGCACCCTTGCGGATACGCTTGAAGCTGGCGAGCAGACGTGGCTCAATCTTCTTCTCAAGCTCCAGGGCCTTCTCCTTCAGGCGCTCCTCCTCCTCGTGAGTCTCCTCCAGGATGTCTTCCAGCTCAGCACGCTTCTCTACCAGTCCGTGCTCCAGGTCAGCCTTCTTCTCCTCAGCCTTGTGGAGGTCGAACTCGCGCTCGCGCATCTTAGCCATACCCTCGCGGATCTTCTTGTTGCAAAGCTCGATTTCCAACTCCTGGAACTCGATTTCCTTGCTCAAGGTATCATACTCGCGGTTGTTGCTCACGGTATCGAGCTGCGCATGATAGCGCTCCAGGCTAGCCTGTGCATCAGCAATCTCGTTCTGCTTCTGGTAAACAGCATGGTCGAACTGCTCGATTTCGCGCTGGATGTTCTCAATACGAGTGGTGAGACCGGCGATATCATCTTCCAAGTCCTGAACTTCGAGAGGAAGCTCACCACGCAACTCACGGTTCTCGTCGATGCCCGACAAGGTTACCTGAAGCTGGTAAAGAGCCTTCAACTTCTCTTCAACTGTCAAATCTGTAGGATCTTTCTTTGCCATAATTTCTTTATTTTATCTTTAAACCTTATTTTTTATTTTATAAATAGATGATGGGATTGGTGTTGATCTCCGAGATGCAGCATTTGGCATCTGGGAAATGAGAGAGGATGATGCTGCGGAAGATTTCGCTGGTAAACTGCTCACTCTGATAGTGGCCGATGACACAGATCTGAATCTCCTGCTCATGACCGAAATACTCGTGATAGCTCATCTCGCCCGTGATGAAGGCATCGGCTCCTGCCGCAATGGCATCGCCAAGCAGGAACGAACCCGAACCGCCGCAGAGCGCCACCTTGCGGATAGGGCGACGCAAGAGCTGGTTGCACTGCACGCACTCCACACCAAAACGCTCCCTGAGCAGCAACACCAGGTCATCGGCAGCGATACCCTCGGCGAAATGATCCTTCACCTCAGCAGAAAGCTTGCCTTCCTGGGCAGCCTTCAGGATATCCCCGTCAGAGATCTCTCCTATTACGCCGCTGCCGCCCTTCACGCCATCCACTTCCTTCTCGCCACCGAAAAACTGCACGTTCTTCAGGCCCAGCTTCTCGGCAATCTTGAAGTTCACTCCGCCTGCCGCTGCATCCATGTTGGTATGCATGGAGACGATGGTAACATCATTCTTGATCGCCTTGCGAACGGTGCGCTGCACATAGTTCTCATCCGATATCCTGGAAAGCTTTCTGAAGATGAGCGGATGATGGCTTACGATGAGATTGCAGCCCTTCCGGACCGCTTCATCTACCACCGCCTCAGTGACGTCAAGACACAACAATGCCCCTGACATTTCTACCGCCTCTGTCAATCCAACTTGCAGGCCGGCATTATCATATCCTTCCTGCAAGGGCAGAGGCGCGTAATGTTCAAGGGCATCAACTACTTCTCTTATTTTCACGCTCCTAATATGTCTTATTTTATAATTTAGGCTGCAAAGTTACGCATTTCTCACGAAATTAGCAAGCGTTTCACTAAAAATTTTCAAAAAATTATGTAAGTTGCCGATTTTTTTAGTATATTTGCACGCATAAAACATTAAAAATACAAAAGCTTATGCATCACTCAATATTACCTTGCGATTTCGCACTTCCCGCAGAATGGGAACCACAGAGCGCCATCATGCTCACGTGGCCACACGGCGGAACGGACTGGAAGCCGTATCTGAGACAGATAACCAACACGTATCTGCAGCTCGCAGACATCATCACCCGCTACGAAGACCTGCTGGTGGTGACACCTATCCTGGAAAGCACCCAGAGAATGCTCGCCGAAAAGCTGTCGGAGGGACAGATGGACCGCGTTCACCTCTACGAGATGGATACCAACGATACCTGGGCGCGCGACCACGGACCTATCAGTATGGTTTCGCGCGGCAGACACAATTCGCACATCATCCCTATCCATCTGCTCGACTTCAAGTTCAACGGATGGGGCGAGAAATTCGCATGGAAGAAGGACAATGCCATCAATCTGCAGCTCTACTATCAGGGAGCCTTCAATGCGGCGCTGGAGAATCACCAGGGCTTCGTGCTCGAAGGCGGAAGCATAGAGAGCGACGGCAGGGGTACGCTCTTCACCACATCGCAGTGCCTGCTGGCACCTCACCGCAACCAGCCTTTAACACGCGAGAACATCGACAGCCTGCTCAGGAATTTCTTCCATGTAAGAAACGTAGTATGGCTCGACCATGGTAATCTGGTGGGTGATGACACCGACGGACATATCGACACCATCGTGAGAGTGGCTCCGCACGACACCTTATTATATGTAGGGTGTGATGATGCGGAGGATGATCAGTATGAGGATTTTCAGGCGCTGGAGAAGCAGCTGCAGAAGCTCTTCACCTACGAGGGATACCCTTACCGACTGCTGAAGCTCCCAATGCCGGATGCCATCTATGACGAGGGCGACAGACTGACCACAGACAGGAACAGCAAGGGCGACAGACTGCCTGCCACCTATGCCAACTTCCTGATTCTGAACGGCGCCGTGATTTATCCTACGTACAACCAGCCTGAGAAGGACGAGGAGGCGAAGCGACAGATTCAGCTTGCCTTCCCAGACAGAGACGTGATAGGAGTAGATTCGCTCACCATCATCCGCCAGCACGGAAGCATCCACTGCCTCACCATGCAGCTGCCGGAGGGGGCTATCAAATAAAGCATTCAAGTTTCGCAAGTAAGCTCCACACGCCCTGAACCAACGGTCACCGGCCGAAGGGAAAGGTAAAGGGCAGAAGCTATCAAGAAAGCACCACACGCCCTGAAAGGGCAGAAGCTCCTAGCCCAGGGCATCGCCCTGGGTAATTACGGACACAAGCTTGTCGCCCTGTAAGGGCAAAAGCTTCAAAATACTGGACAATATACAAAGCTTTTGCCCTTATAGGGCGCCTTATTGATTGCCATTATACCCAGGGCGATGCCCTGGGCTAGGAGCTTTTGGGCCTTCAGCCCGATCTTGAACCACATGCGAAAGTTCAGTAAAGTATTCAAGTTCGAAAGTTCAGAATTTTAAAAACAAAATTTCATGAAATTAGGATTATTACAACTTCACATTACGGCGGACATCGCCGATAACAAGACCCGACTCGCTGAGGGCATCATCGACCTGGCGAAGCGTGGCGCAGAACTCATTGTATTGCAGGAACTTCACAACACGCTCTACTTCTGCCAGGTAGAAGATGTAGAGAATTTCGACCTTGCCGAACCGATACCTGGTCCATCTACCGAATTCTACGGCAAGCTTGCCAAGGATCTGGGCGTGGTGATCGTTACTTCGCTCTTCGAGCGCCGTGCTCCGGGACTGTACCACAATACGGCAGTGGTGATAGAGAAGGACGGAAGCATAGCCGGAAAGTACCGCAAGATGCACATTCCGGATGATCCTGCCTACTACGAGAAGTTCTACTTCACCCCTGGCGACCTCGGATTCAAGCCGATACAGACTTCCGTGGGCAAGCTCGGCGTATTGGTGTGCTGGGACCAGTGGTATCCGGAAGCAGCCCGCCTGATGGCGCTGCAGGGCGCAGACATCCTGATCTACCCTACTGCCATCGGCTATGCCACCTACGATACAGAGGAGGAGCAGCAGCGCCAGCGTGAGGCGTGGACCACCGTGATGAGAGGTCATGCCGTGGCAAACGGTTTGCCGGTAGTGGCTGTAAACCGAGTGGGATTCGAAGCTGACCCAAGCGGTCAGACCGACGGAATCCAGTTCTGGGGCAGCAGTTTCGTGGCAGGTCCTCAAGGCGAGCTTCACTATCGTGCGAGCGATGATGAGGAAGAGAGTCTGGTGGTGGATATCGACCTGAAGCACAGCGAGGATGTACGCCGCTGGTGGCCATTCCTGCGCGACCGCCGCATCGAGAATTACGGCGACATCACCAGAAGATTCATAGATTAAGGTAAAAGAAGTTTTATCGATTAAGATAAAAGAGATTAGATTTCGGGATAATGGAGAATTTGGAAGTGATGGTGGTTCTGTTCATCATCGTGATTTTAGGTTACGTCGCCTGCAAGCTTGGCTATATGGGCGACAAGTTTGACAAGAAGCTGTCCAGCATCGTGGTAGATATCACCTGCCCGCTGCTGGTGCTCTCGTCTGTGATGGGAGATGAACTGCCCGACCGCACGCTCATTCTCCCGCTTCTGGGTGTAGGCTTCCTCACGTACATCTTATTACTGGTGTTCGGATTCGGGGTGCCTCGGCTCATCAGCAAGAACCATGACGACCAGGGAATGATCGGTTTCGCCCTGATGTTTGCCAACGTGGGATTCATCGGATATCCTATCGTTTCGAGCATCTTCGGCCCCAAGGCAATCTTCTACGCTGCCCTGCTCAACATGCCGAACACGTTTTTCATCTTCACGGCTGGCGTGATGCTCATCAAGGGCGAATACAGCGTGAAGCAGTTTAACCCGAAGGTATTGCTGAGTCCGGCTCTGATTGCGGCTGCCGTGGCAGCCCTGCTGGTGGCGCTGGGGGTTCATACGCCTGATGTCATCGCCCGTCCGGTAACGATGGTGGGCAACGTAACGGTTCCTGCCGCCCTGATGATTATCGGAAGCAGCATGGCCAAGCTGCCCCTCAAGGAGATTATCGGCAGCCCGAAGGTTTACGTTGCCTCGCTGCTCCGCCTGGTAGTGGTTCCGCTGAGCCTCTACTTCTTCTTCAAGGTATGCGACGTGAGCGATGTGGTGAATAATATCAACACCGTGGTGATTGCGATGCCTGTAGCTAGCTTCGGCACCATGTTCTGCCTGAAATACGGCAGGAACCCGGCACTCATCACAGAGCTGACATTCATCACTACACTGGGCAGCATCCTCACCATCCCGCTTATCACCCTGCTTTTCGGGTAGGGACAGGCGATGGGACAAAACCAAAATGCTACAACTTAACATTAAAAGAAAGTATGAGAAAAAATAAAATGATAAAAACCAGCCGCCTCCTGCTGCTCGCTATGGCGCTCGGAGGCTTTACTAATCATGCACTGGCGGCACCGATAGAACACATCGGCGACCGCTACATCATGCACGTATCAGAAATGGAACTCACAGGCGAGGAATCGCTCCTCGATGTGCTGATGATGTGCCCCGAAGTCCTTACGATAGACGGCAACAACATCATCGGCGGTGATCCTTTCGCCAATCTCTACGGCAAGTTCGTCATCCGCATCGACAACCAGGAATATGGTCTCGACTACGCTACCCTGCTCCATCATTTCAAGGCGAGGGAGATAGAGAGCATCAAGGTTTGCCAGAACTCTGAGGTGATGAAGGGATGCAGCAGTCTGAAAAAGGTGATTGACATCACCCTGCGCAAGGGTGAAAACGGAGTGAGCGGAAGAGTAGGTCTCTTCGGCGACACCTATGGCGGCGGAAAGGGCATCGTGAGCGTATTGAGCCAGCAGGACAAGCTGCGCATCCTGACCCACGTAGAGGGCAACATGCAGCGCACCTCCAACAACGACCTGGGTTCCTATGCCGGTGATGGCCCAAGCCTCATCAATCACTATTCGCACGAAGGAGCCAAGATGAACATCCTCTGGACTCCTACCGAAAAGGACATGCTGGAAGTGGATGCGATGCAGACCTACACCCGAAACCATATTACCGGTACGCCAGCCGACTATGTGCGCGCCTACCATCTTCAGGCAGACTATACCCGTCTGCTGGGCGAGAAGGGAGCGAGCATCCTCTTTACCCTGGGTGCCGAGAACATCAGCGACAACGGCGGAAATGCGGCAGATGCCAGTGCGGCACCTTATCGCAACCACGCTAACTATCCGTTTATGGTGGTGGAATATGCCACTCCGGTGATTTCAGAGAATCTCTGGCTTACAGCCGGTTTCGAGGGTGGACTGTCTATCGAGAAGAACTGTGTGGCTGATTACACCAACCACTCCAACTATCAGGATCTGTATGCGCAGCTGGATTATACCATCGGCAAATGGGGCTTCATGGTGGGCGACCGATTCCGCACCATCAATTTCCGTCCGAAACAGATTGCCACTGAAAAGAACTGGAAGCATAGTACCCACAACCATAGCTACACGGTGAGCATATATCACAACTTTGCACCGGGCCATACCCTGCAGGGCACATTCTGCCGCCGAATCTTCAATGCCGATTTTGGCGATTTCATTACTGCTGGCGATATGGAGGGGGCTTGGCGTCCATACTACACCAAGGACATCAGCGAGCGCCTCGCCTACGTGGCTGAGCTGAAGCACACCTACAGCAAGCCGAATCTCGTGGTAAGCAGTTCTATCAAGAATATCCATCAGGATCTTCCGGGTATAGATCGCGACAACACACTGGGCATCGGAACTACTGCCTTCTGGCATAAGGGAATGCTGAGGATCACCGCCGGAGTGAATTACTTCTGGGAAAAGGCTGAGATTTTCGGAGGAGAAGAAGGTATGAACTCTAAAACCAGCAAATACAGCAATTTTGCGATATTCAAGCTGGCTCCGCAGTTGTCATTGCCTGCTGGCTGGCGCCTGACATCCAATATGATCTGGTGCACACGTCGCCACACGCTTACACCAGCCTATACGCCAGCCAATCTCTATGCCGAGGTAGCCGTATATAAGAACATTGGCAAGCATCTTACCCTGGAAGGCAGGTTCCACGATATTGCCGGTCAGCATTTCGGCAACCGTGCAGCCACCATGGGTTTCACCTATTACTTCTAGTTTTTTTCGGAAACAATTCGGAAACAATTCGGAAAACATCAGGAAAGAACAATCATAAAATGATAATCCCGACTCTCCAAGAAAAAGGAGGGTCGGGATTCTCTTTATATAATATTTATGAACTTATAATCGTATGTTGATCCTAAAAACATTTATGTTGATAATCTCTCTTTACTAAATCTTATGATCTTATGTTGAATCTCTCTCAACTATATCTTATAATCTTATGCTGAATCTCTCTCAACTATATCTTATGCTGATAACTCTCTTTATAGAGAATCTCTCTGATATTCATTAAAAAACTATGTTGATATGACCAGGATACTAACCCAACAATCTTTTCTTATCTTTCTTATATTTATTATCTTTAGATGAGCGGCATTCCAGCCTTCTCACATTCTTTTCTCATATCTTCCGGCCAGATACTAGCCTGAATCTCGCCGATGTGCGCCTTGTGGAGCAGCACCATACAGAGACGGCTCTGACCGATACCACCACCGATACTCAATGGCAACTTGTCGTTCAGGAGCTGCTGGTGGAAATAGAGCTTCTCTCTATCTTCCTTGCCTTCCAGCTTCAACTGGCGAAGCAGGCTCTCCTTATCAACACGGATACCCATAGAGCTCAGCTCGAAGCTTCTGCCCAACACCGGATACCAAATCAGGATATCACCATTCAATCCCTCCTTGCCATTCTCGGCTATGGTACTCCAGTCGTCATAGTCAGGAGCACGGCCATCATGCTTCTTTCCATCGCTCAACTTTCCGCCGATACCCTCTACAAATACGGCGCCATATTTCTTGCAGATAGCATCCTCGCGCTCCTTAGGAGTCTTGTCTGGATACATATCGAGCAAATCCTGCGCATGGATAAAATGAATCTCCTTTGGCAGGAAAGGCTTCAGCTGCGGATAGTGCTCGCAAGCCAGGAACTCGGTGCGGAGGATGGCTGCATAGATGCGGCGAACCACATCTTCAAGGAATGAAATGGTGCGGTCTTCCTTGGTAATCACAGCCTCCCAGTCCCACTGGTCCACATAGAGCGAATGAAGATTATCAAGCTCCTCATCGGCACGGATGGCGTTCATATCGGTATAGACACCATAGCCCGGCTCTATCTCATATTCTGCCAGGGTCAAGCGCTTCCATTTAGCCAGAGAGTGAACCACCTCAGCCTTTGCATCACCCAAATCCTTGATAGGGAAAGTTACAGGGCGCTCCACTCCATTCAGGTCGTCATTGATACCCAAACCCTTCAATACGAAGAGAGGGGCGGTGACACGGCGCAAGCGCAACTCTGTGGACAGGTTCTGCTGGAAGAACTCTTTTATCATTTTGATACCCATTTCGGTCTGGCGCATATCCAGCAGCGCCTCATACCCTTCGGGTTTTATCAGATTACTCATTTTATCTATTATATATCGTTTATAGTTTCTTATTTTACTGTTTATCTTACTTTCACGCTGCAAAGATACAAATTTATTATTAATCTGCAAGCGTTTTTCGAAAATATTTCGCAAAATGATAGCATTTTTTAGATTTTAAGTATCATTTTGTAGAGAAATTCACCGCATTTTCTCCCTATACATTATATATATAGAAAAAAAATGAGCCAAATATTTGGTTATTCGAAATAAAAAATGTACTTTTGCAGTCAATTACTCCTAAAGGGTAGGCGGCGTTTGCCGATTAATCGCCATTTCTGGTCTCGTAGCTTAGTTGAATAGAGCGTCAGATTCCGGTTCTGAAGGTCGTGGGTTTGAGTCCCACCGAGATCACTACTACATTAAAATTTAATTTAAGAACATGGATTTAGTAGAACGTTTCATAAACTATACAAAATTCGACACACAGTCGAGCGAAGACTCTGAAAGTGTGCCAAGCACGGCAAAACAGTTGGATTTTGCCAAGTACCTGAAGCACGAACTGGAGGAAGAAGGTCTGAGCGACGTAGAGATGGACGATATGGGCTACATCTACGCCACCCTGAAGGGCAATACCAAGAAAAAGACTCCTACCATCGGCTTCATCTCTCACATGGACACCAGTCCTGATGCCAGCGGAAAAGACATCAAGGCACGCGTCATCAAGAACTACGACGGCGAGGATATCGAACTCAGTCCGGGCATCATCTCCAGCGTAGAAAAATTCCCAGAACTCAAGGCGCACAAGGGCGAGGACATCATCGTAACTGATGGAACTACCCTGCTCGGTGCAGACGACAAGGCGGGCATCGCTGAAATCGTACAGGCAATGTGCTACCTCCGCGACCATAAGGAAATCAAGCACGGAGACATCCGCGTGGGCTTCAACCCAGACGAGGAAATCGGCATGGGCGCCCATCACTTCGATGTAGAGAAGTTTGGCTGCGACTGGGCTTACACCATCGACGGCGGCGACCTGGGCGACCTGGAATACGAGAACTTCAATGCTGCTGCTGCCAAGATCTACATCAAGGGCGTGAGCGTGCATACAGGCTATGCCAAGGGCAAGATGATCAACGCAAGCCGACTGGCTGTGGAATTCCAGAACATGATTCCTGAGGCAGAAACACCTGAGCAGACCGAAGGTTACCAGGGCTTCTATCACCTGCTCGGCATCGAAAGCCGCTGCGAGGAAGCCAAGCTCAGCTACATCATCCGCGACCACGACCGACAGAAATTTGAGGCGCGCAAGGATTTCATCGAAGACTGCGTGAAGAAGATGAACGAGAAGTACGGTGAGGGAACTGTTACGGCAGAAATCTACGACCAGTACTACAACATGAAGGAGAAAATTGATCCAAACATGCATGTCATCGACATCGTGCTCCGTGCCATGCAGGAGAGTGGTGTTCCACCTCGCGTAGAGCCTATCCGTGGCGGTACAGATGGTGCGCAGCTCAGCTTCAAGGGTCTTCCTTGTCCAAACATCTTTGCCGGTGGCGTCAACTTCCACGGTCCTCACGAATTCGTGAGCGTACAGGTGATGCAGAAGGTAGTGGATACCATCGTGAAGATTGCGGAAATCACAGAAGAGTATAACGACTAATATATATGGGGAATTTAGGAGAAATCTAAATTCCCCATTTTCATAAACTGACTATTTTTTAGAAAGAACATCATTTTCATAAAAAGAAAAATATGGCAGAAATTCCCTATTTAGTAAAAGACCTCGCCCTCATCCTGATGGTGGCTGGCATTGTTACCCTCATCTTCAAGCGGCTCAAGCAGCCCCTGGTGCTGGGTTACATCGTGGCGGGCTTCCTCGTGTCGCCCCACATGCCATATACCATGTCGGTGATGGACGAGACGGATATCCAGACCTGGGCAGACATCGGTGTCATCTTCACCCTCTTCTCGCTCGGTCTCGATTTCTCCTTCAAGAAAATCGTGAAGATGGGAGCCTCGCCCATCATCGCCTGCATCGTCATCGTCTTTTCCATGATGATGCTGGGCATCAGCGTGGGTCACAGCTTCGGCTGGGGCAGGATGGACTGCATCTTCCTGGGTGGTATGCTCGCCATGAGTTCCACCACCATTATATATAAGGCTTTCGACGATATGGGACTACGGCAGCAGAAATTTGCCTCCATGGTGATGAGCGTGCTCATCCTGGAAGACATCCTTGCCATCGTGATGATGGTGATGCTTTCCGCCATCGCCGGAGGCAACAATCCGGATGGCGAACAGATGTTCACATCGGTACTGAGGATTGGCTTCTTCCTGGTATTATGGTTTATCGTGGGCATCTTTGCCATCCCACTCTTCCTGCGCTCAGTCAGGAAGTTCATCAATGGTGAAACCCTGCTCATCGTTTCCCTGGGACTGTGCTGCGGCATGGCGGTATTATCTACCAAGGTAGGTTTTTCGAGCGCTTTCGGAGCCTTCGTCATGGGTAGCATCCTGGCAGAAACCATTGAGGCTGAGAAGATTATCAAGCTTGTAGAACCGGTAAAGAATCTCTTCGGAGCCATCTTCTTCGTATCGGTAGGTATGCTGGTAGATCCCAACATTCTGGTAGAATATGCCGTTCCTATCCTCGCCCTCGTGGCAGCCATTCTGATAGGACAGGCAACATTGGGAACCTTCGGATTTATGCTGGGCGGTGAATCGTTGAAGTCGGCGATGCGCTGCGGATTCTCGATGGCGCAGATTGGCGAGTTCTCCTTCATCATCGCCTCGCTGGGATTGTCGCTGGGAGTTATCAGCAACTTCCTCTATCCGGTAGTGGTGGCAGTTTCAGTCATCACCACCTTCCTCACCCCTTATATGATCCGACTGGCGCAGCCTTCCTATCAGCTGATGGAGAAGCATCTGCCTAGCAAATTCATCAATATTCTGAACCATTTTGCGATGAGCCGCCCCTCTACCCAACAGCAGAGCAAGTGGAAATCGCTGATTCGGCAGATGGTCATCAATACCGTGGCATACTCCATCCTTTCGGCTGCGGCGATAGCGATGATGTTCACCTTCGTCTTGCCTCTGATGCGCAATATGCTGCCAGGCTGGAATCTCCACTGGTATGCCAACGCCATCACGGGTCTGCTCACCATCGTACTCATCTCGCCTTTCCTGCGAGCCATCGTGATGAAGAAGAATCACAGCCAGGAATGGAAGCGACTGTGGGTGGAGAGCAGCATCAACCGCATTCCGCTGCTCTTCACGATATTCGTGAGATACGTCATTGCCCTGGGCTTCATCTTCTACATCATCAACTATCTGTCCCGATTCACCAATGCGCTGATGGTATGCATCGGAGCCGTGATTGTACTGCTGATGTTGGGTTCACGCCGCATCAAGAAACGAAGCATCGTGATGGAGCGCCTCTTCCTGCACAACCTGCGTTCGCGCGATATTGCCGCACAGGTAAACGGCGAAAAGCGCCCGCTCTACGAGGGTCATCTGCTGGATAGAGATATCCATATCAGTGAAATCGAGGTACCGGAAGACAGCATCTGGTGTGGCAAATCACTGAAGGAACTGCACCTCCGCCAGCGTTTCGGCATCGATATGAGCAGCATCCGAAGGGGGTCGCAGCGCCTGAACATCCCAAATGGCGACACCGTGATATTCCCTGGCGACAAACTTCAGATCATCGGTAACGACGATCAGGTACACAAGTTTGCCCAGGCGCTCACCACCGAGCTGGCACCGGAAGACCTGGAGATAGAGAAGCGGGAGATGAAGCTCCGCCAGCTCATCATCAGCGGCGGCAGCGAATTTCTGGGAAAGACGCTGGAAGAGAGCGGAATCCGCAACAAGTACAACTGTATGGTTGTAGGATTGGAAGAGGGTCAGGAGAACCTTACCCACATTCTCCCTTCCCGCGTTTTCGAAAAGGGCGACATCATCTGGCTGGTAGGCGAAGAAGCCGACCTGCAGAAGATTCAGAAAAAGAGCTAATAATAACCAGCAGAAGATTCAGGAAAAGAGTTAAAATTAACCTGCAGAAAAATCTGTCTAAACTCAGAAAAGGTTGCCCCATACGCCCTGAAAGGGCAGAAGCTCCTAGCCCAGGGCAACGCCCTGGGGATTGTTGGTTTTAAAGAAATCGCCCTGTAAGGGCAAAAGCTTTATTATGCTGTTTTTAAAGCTTTTGCCCTTACAGGGCGCCTTGCTGATTGCCATTATACCCAGGGCGATGCCCTGGGCTAGGAGCTTTTGGGCCTTCAGCCCGTACTTGAACCACATGCGAAACTTCAGAAATTTATCTTACGGTGATATGGAAGCAACCCTGTTTTACCTCGTATTTGATATAACAGCGGTTCTTCTCACGGAAATCCCTCAACACCTCGCTGAAAACCCACTTCAGTGTATCATTCTGCACCTGGCGGCGAGGTTGTTTCTCCGTCTGAATCTGCTTATACCGGTTGTAGCAGACATCGAAGGTAGTACCATAGAGATGGCACGAATTCTCGGTAGCATTGCCGTTTCGGGTTCTCAGTTTCGACACATCATCCTTGGTACGCAAGATACTGGTAACGATGATCTTATGCAAAGGAATGCCCTTAATCTGCAACGAATCAAAATACGCCCTACCGATATCCTGCAACAATACCGAAGCCCTAGGCACCAGATAAGGAATACTGTTGTTCAGCTTATCCACATAAAAGAAAGGATTGCTGCCCACATACACCAGTTTACCCTTGCTATGCTCAGCCTCCTCACGGTTCTGAACCGGAGCCACACCATGCTTGCTGGCAGCTACAATCTGTACATCCTGCTGATCAGGAAAGGTATTTCCGAAATGAGGCACCGAGAAAATGCGATGCTTCACCTCCTTGCCATTCTTATCGAAAAATATCGAAAAACTGCCATCAGAGGCTGTATCAGGAGTTACCGACAGTTCATCCTTCTTCAAATCCTCAGCCACAGTTTCAGCAGAAGAAGCATCAGAAGCCTCACAGGAAATGGCATCCTGAGCACCAGCCGAAGCCATCAGGTCAGAAGCATCAGAATCTCCTCTTAATGAATCGATTGCCGTACTGTCTTTCCCATCAGAATGAGCCGTCAACCTAGGCTCAGCCACACTCGGAAAAATAACACGGACCAGTGCCAGCAACAGCACGACTACCAAAAAACCTTGCAAATATCTATTCTTACTAATCTTCATAACTAAAAATTTCCTGCAAAGGTAACAAAAAGTATTGAAATATTTGCTCAATTCACAGAAAAGTAGTAATTTTGCAGCGTTATATAACATTATTTAGAACATTAAGGTTGCAAACCAATAAGAAATATAAATATTTTGATAGAGAAACATATTATACTCGAAGATATAGATCCAGTGATGTTCTATGGCGTAGGAAATGGTAACCTACAGATGATTAAGTCACTGTATCCTAAGTTGCGTATCGTTGCACGCGACAACGTGATTCGTGTGCTCGGCGACGAAGAGGAAATGGCGAAAGCAGAAGAAGACATTGAGCTGATGCGCAAGCACTTAGCTAAATACAACATGCTCAATGAAGAGGATATCCTTGATATTGTGAAAGGCAAACAGACCAAAGCAGACTCCGTGAAAGGCGTGCTGGTATATAGCATCAGCGGCCGACCTATCAAGAGCCGCAGCGAAAACCAGCAGCAGCTCATCGAGGCTTACGAGAAGAACGATATGATATTTGCTGTGGGTCCTGCCGGAACCGGTAAGACCTACCTCAGCATCGCCCTTGCCGTGAAAGCCCTCAAGGAGAAAGCTATCAAGAAAATCATCCTCTCAAGACCTGCCGTAGAAGCAGGCGAAAAGCTCGGATTCCTGCCGGGCGACATGAAAGATAAGATAGACCCTTACCTGCAACCGCTCTATGATGCGTTGGAAGATATGATTCCTGCCGTCAAGTTGCAAGATATGATGGAAAAGCACATTATCCAGATTGCGCCACTCGCCTTCATGCGTGGACGCACCCTCAGCGACGCCGTCGTCATCCTCGACGAGGCGCAGAATACAACCTCACAACAGATCAGAATGTTCCTCACCCGTATGGGTATGAACACCAAGATGATCATCACCGGCGACCTGACACAGATAGACTTGCCTCGCGAACAGCGAAGCGGACTGAAGGAAGCCCTCAAGATCTTGGATGGAGTAGAAGGCATCGGAGTCGTGAAACTGGGGCAGAAGGATATTGTGCGACACAAGCTCGTAACCCGCATTGTCAACGCATACGATAAGTATGACAAGGAGAGAGCGGAAACACGGGAAGCTCAAAAAACAAATTAATTATAAATTAAATAAAATGAAAGCATTAACAAAAACAGATTTCCATTTCGATGGACAGAAGAGTGTTTACCACGGTAAAGTACGTGATGTGTATGACATTAACGACGACATCCTCGTGATGGTCGCTACCGACAGAATCTCAGCATTCGATGTTGTTCTGCCAAAGGGTATTCCATTCAAGGGTCAGGTGCTCAATCAGATTGCAGCTAAGTTCCTGGACACAACTACAGATATCTGTCCAAACTGGAAGTTGGCTACTCCAGACCCAATGGTTACAGTAGGTTTGAAGTGCGAAGGTTTCCGCGTGGAGATGATCATCCGTTCTATCCTCACCGGTAGTGCATGGCGTGACTATCAGAAGGGATGCCACGAGATCTGCGGTGTGAAGTTGCCTGACGGAATGCGCGAGAACGAGCGTTTCCCAGAGCCTATCATCACCCCTACTACAAAGGCTGACGAGGGTCACGATATGAACATCTCTAAGGAAGAGATCATCGCCCAGGGTATTGTTAGTGCAGAGGATTACGCTGTAATGGAGGACTATACACGCCGCATCTTCGCCCGTGGTCAGGAAATCGCTGCCAAGCAGGGATTGATTCTCGTTGATACCAAGTACGAGTTCGGCAAGCGCGACGGTAAGGTTTATCTCATCGACGAGATCCACACTCCTGACTCTAGCCGCTACTTCTACGCTGATGGCTACGAGGAGAAGTTTGAGAAGGGTGAGCCTCAGCGCCAGCTTTCTAAGGAGTTCGTTCGCCAGTGGCTCATCGAGCACAACTTCATGAACGAGCCTGGTCAGACTATGCCAGAGATCACCGACGAGTATGCAGAGAGCGTATCTGATCGCTACATCGAGCTGTACGAGCACATCACAGGCGAGAAGTTCGACAAGGCTGCTGAGGAAGGCGACATCGCTGCACGCATCGAGAAGAACGTAAGCGAGTGGCTTGCTGCACACAAGTAATATATAATAAGGTATATTGCTCGACAAAAGTAAGTAATATATAAATAATGTATAAACAAGAACAGATTAAGCCCTACGAGGGCACAGGAGAAAAGGGAAAGTTGGTAGAGGAGATGTTTGACAACATCGCCCCTACCTACGATACCCTGAACCACCGACTCTCGTGGGATATCGATAAGGGATGGCGCAAGAAGGCAATCAAGCGGCTTGCGCCCTTCTCTCCAAAGAAAATGCTCGACATCGCCACAGGCACCGGCGACTTCGCCATCCTTGCCGCACAGATGCTGCATCCCGACAAGCTCGTGGGAGCAGATATCTCGCAGGGAATGATGGAGATAGGAAGACAGAAGGTGAAACGACTGGGACTTGACCAGGTAATCCGCTTCGACAAGGAAGACTGCCTCCACCTCTCATACGAAGACAACACCTTTGATGCGGTAACAGCCGCCTTCGGCATCCGCAACTTCCAGAACCTGGACCAGGGACTGCGCGAAATGTGCCGAGTACTGAAGAAGGGAGGACATCTCTGCATCGTGGAACTCACCACTCCAGTCAGCTTCCCGATGAAGCAGCTGTTCCACATCTATTCGCATACCGTATTGCCTATCTACGGCAAGCTGATATCGAAAGACCAGAGTGCCTACAGCTATCTCACCAAGACCATCGAGGCCTTCCCACAGGGAGAAACGATGATGGAGGTATTCAAGAAGGCAGGATTCGAAAAGGCTGAGTTCAAAAGACTCACCTTCGGCATCTGCACCCTTTATTTCGCAACAAAATAAAACAAAGATATTATGGACAAGTATGGACTCATAGGTTATCCCCTAGGACATTCGTTCTCAAAAGGCTACTTCAACGAGAAGTTTGAGAACGAGGGCATCGACGCCCAATATATCAACTTCGAGATTCCATCCATCGAGGATCTCACCGAGATTCTCGACTCTAATCCGGAGTTAAAAGGCCTCAATGTAACCATCCCTTACAAGGAGAAGGTAATCAGTTATCTTGATCAGGTTAGCCCCGAGGCAAATGCCATCGGAGCGGTCAACGTGGTAAAAGTGGAGCATAAAGGCGACGAGACTATCCTCAAGGGATACAACAGTGATGTCATTGGTTTCACCCAGAGCATCGAACCTTTCATCGAGTCTTTCCACAAGAAGGCATTGATTCTCGGTACTGGCGGTGCATCCAAAGCCATCAACTACGGCTTGAAATCGCTCGGACTGGAGACTGTTTTCGTGAGTCGATACGAACGTCCTGGTACTATCCAGTACGATAAAATCACCCCTGAGGTCATCAAGGAATACAATGTCATCGTGAATTGTACTCCTGTAGGTATGTATCCTCATGTAGATGAGTGCCCTCCACTACCTTACGAGGCGATGGATACCCATACACTACTCTACGACCTCATCTACAATCCCGATGAAACCCTCTTCATGAAGAAGGGAAAAGAGCACGGAGCCACCGTGAAGAATGGCTTGGAGATGCTCTTGCTGCAAGCTTTTGCATCATGGGATTTCTGGCAAGAAGAAAAATAAGCATATCATAAAGTTCAAAGATTAAAGTTCAAAATAAGAATATGAGTAACAATAGATACATGATGCGCGGTGTAAGCGCAGCAAAGGAAGATGTTCACAACGCTATCAAGAACATCGACAAGGGTATCTTCCCACAGGCTTTCTGCAAGATTATCCCTGATATCCTGGGAGGCGACCCAGAGTATTGCAACATTATGCATGCCGACGGTGCAGGTACCAAGTCTAGCTTGGCATACATGTACTGGAAGGAGACTGGCGACCTCTCTGTATGGAAGGGTATCGCTCAGGATGCTATCGTGATGAATACCGACGACCTGCTCTGCGTGGGTGCAGTAGATAACATCCTCGTCAGCTCTACCATCGGCCGCAACAAGATGCTCATCCCTGGCGAGGTTATCTCGGCTATCATCAACGGTACCGACGACCTGCTCCACGAGATGCGCGAGATGGGTATCGGCATCTATCCTACCGGCGGTGAGACTGCCGATGTAGGTGACCTGGTTCGTACCATCATCGTTGACTCTACCGTAACCTGCCGCATGAAGCGAAGCGACGTCATCGACAATGCCAACATCCGTCCGGGCGATGTTATCGTAGGTCTTTCTTCTACCGGTCAGGCTACTTACGAGAAGAAGTACAACGGCGGTATGGGTAGCAATGGTTTGACTTCTGCCCGCCACGATGTATTCGCCAAGTATCTCGCTGAGAACTATCCAGAGAGCTACGACCACGCCGTGCCAGACGAGTTGGTTTACAGCGGTAAGTATAAGTTGACCGATGAGGTTGAGGGTTCTCCTATCAACGCCGGAGAGCTGGTACTCTCTCCTACCCGCACCTATGCCCCAGTAATCAAGAAGATTCTGGATGAGCTTCGCCCAGAGGTTCACGGTATGGTTCACTGCACAGGTGGTGCCCAGACCAAGGTTCTGCACTTCGTAGGCGAGAACTGCAAGGTAGTGAAGGACAACATGTTCCCTGTACCTCCACTCTTCAAGGCAATCCACGACTGCTCTGAGACCGACTGGAAGGAGATGTACCAGGTATTCAACATGGGTCATCGTATGGAAATCTACGTTCGCCCAGAGGTAGCCGAGAAGGTTATCGCCATCAGCAAGAGCTTCAACATCGATGCCCAGATTGTGGGTCACATCGAGGAAGGCAAGCGCAGCCTGACCATCAAGAGCGAATTCGGAACATTCGAATACTAAAAAAGAATTTAAAATTAATGGATAATAACAACATATTACAGAAGCTAGAAGGCTTAGAGAGCCGATACGAGGAAGTAAGCACCCTCATTACCGACCCTGATGTCATCGCCGACCAGCCACGCTACGTGAAGCTCACCAAGGAGTGGAAAGACCTTGGCGACATCATGGACGCACGCAAGCGATACATCAACTGTCTGAACAGCATCAAGGAGGCTAAGGATATCCTCGCCAACGAAAGCGACCCTGAAATGAAGGAGATGGCGCGCGAGGAACTCAACGAGAACGAGGCTCTGCAGCCTAAGCTCGAAGAAGAAATCAAGATCGCCCTGGTTCCTAAGGACCCAGAGGATGCCAAGAATGTACAGATGGAGATCCGTGGCGGTGCCGGTGGCGACGAGGCTGCCCTCTTCGCTGGCGATCTCTTTGCCATGTATAAGAAATATTGCGAGTCTAAGGGATGGACCATCAGCGTGACATCTGTCTCTGAGGGTGCAGTAGGTGGATACAAGGAAATCGACTTCGCTGTAAGCGGAACAGATGTTTACGGTACATTGAAGTACGAGTCTGGTGTTCACCGTGTTCAGCGTGTGCCTGCTACCGAGACTCAGGGCCGTATGCATACCTCAGCCGCTACCGTGGCAGTATTGCCAGAGGCAGACAAGTTTGAGGTGAACATCAACGAAGGCGATATCAAGTGGGATACCTTCCGAAGCTCAGGTGCCGGTGGTCAGAACGTAAACAAGGTGGAGTCTGGAGTTCGCCTCCGCTATCCTTGGAAGAACCCTAACACAGGCGAGGTAGAGGAAATCCTCATCGAGTGTACCGAGACCCGAGACCAGCCAAAGAACAAGGAGCGTGCCTTGAGCCGCCTCTATACCTTCATCCACGACCGTGAGCATCAGAAGTATGTTGACGATATCGCCAGCCGCCGCAAGAGCCTCGTCTCTACCGGTGACCGTAGTGCGAAGATTCGTACCTACAACTTCCCACAGGGCCGTGTTACCGACCACCGTATCGGTTACACCACCCACGACCTCAATGGTTTCCTGGCTGGTAACATCCAGGATATGATTGATGCCTTGACCGTGGCAGAGAATGCTGAGAAGCTGAAAGAAACAGAATTGTAAAACCTTACCAGGGTTTCGTATGTGGCTCCGCAGTTTTAAAGCTTTTGCCCTTACAGGGCGACAGGCTTGATGACATGATTACCCAGGGTGTTGCCCTGGGCTAGGGGCTTCTGCCCTTTCAGGGCGTGTGGAGCAAACATCTGAAATTCAAGTGTGAAGCAAACATCTGAAATTCAAGTGTGAAGCAAACATCTGAAATTCAAGTGTGGAGCAAACATATGAAATTCAAATAACTTAAAAAGAAATGAACAGAAAAGAACTTGTAGAGCAGATTTTCGCCAAGAAGAGTTTCTTGTGCGTAGGTCTTGATACAGATATCAATAAGTTGCCTAAGTGCATCACTGAGAGTGAAGACATCCAGGGCGCAGAAGCCGAGATGATGTTTAAGTTCAACCAGGCTATCATCGACGCCACCGCTCCTTACTGCGTGGCTTACAAGCCAAACCTGGCTTTCTACGAGAGCCGCGGCATCGACGGCATGATCGCCTTCGAGAACACCATCAAGTATCTCAAGAGCCACTATCCAAACCACTTCATCATCGCTGATGCTAAGCGTGGCGATATCGGCAATACATCCAAGATGTATGCCCAGACTTTCTTCGAGGAGTATAATCTCGATTCTGTAACCGTAGCTCCTTACATGGGCGAGGATTCTGTCAAGCCTTTCCTCGAGTATGAAGGCAAGTGGGTCATCCTCCTGGCTTTGACCAGCAACAAGGGTAGCCACGACTTCCAGCTCACAGAGGATAAAGAAGGCGAGCGCCTTTTCGAGAAGGTTCTGAAGAAGAGCCAGGAATGGGGCAACGATGAGAACATGATGTACGTAGTAGGTGCTACTCAGGGTCAGATGTTCGAGGACATCCGCAAGGTAGCTCCTAACCACTTCCTCCTCGTACCAGGTGTAGGTGCCCAGGGTGGTAGCCTCCAGGAGGTTTGCAAGTATGGCATCATCAAGGATTGCGGTCTGCTCGTCAATTCATCTCGCGGCATCATCTACGCTAGCAATGGCGATGACTTCGCAGAGGTTGCAGGTCAGAAGGCAAAGGAACTCCAGGAGGAAATGGCAGCCGAGCTTGCCAAGCTGGGCTAAGCCTACCGCTAGGTGCCCCGCTAGATGTCCCCTAGGTATCCCGCTAGGCGTCCCGGCGGATTTGAAATCCGCCGTAAAAAAGGTTCGACCTATTAAACCGGGGGATTTGCAATCCCCCACCAAAAATAAGATTTTAGGCGCAAAGTATCTTGAAAAAGAGGCTTTGCGCCTAAAAAATACCCATTTGTTGGCGAAAAAAGCAAAATATTACGAAAGAATGACGAGAATCTAAATTTATTTTGTTATTTTTGCAAACAAAATGTGTTTCCTAAAAGAGAATCTTGCAAGGAGACCCTAAGTAAAACAAACTAGAAGATTGATAAATATGGAATTTACCGCAGCGCAAATAGCCCAGTTCGTTCAGGGCCGTGTGGAAGGTGATGAGAACGCAACAGTCAACACCTTCGCTAAAATCGAAGAAGGCAAGGAAGGCGCTATCTCGTTCCTTTCAAACCCTAAATATACTCACTTCGTGTACGACACAAAGTCGAGCATCGTACTCATCGACGAGAACGTGGAATTGGATCATCCTGTTTCTACCACCCTCATTCGTGTGAAGAATGCATACGAGTGCGTGGCAAAGTTGCTCCAGATGTATGAATCAATGAAACCTAAGAAGACGGGCATCGATCCATTGGCTTTCGTTTCTCCAAAGGCTAAGGTGGCTGAGAACGTCTATATCGGTGCTTTCGCCTATATCAGCGATGGCGCAGAGGTGGGCGAAGGTAGCCAGATTTATCCTCACGCTTACATCGGCGAGGGTGTGAAGATCGGCAAGAATGCCCTCATCTACCCTCACGTAACCATTTATCACGGCTGTAAGCTCGGCGATAACGTGACTCTCCATGCAGGTTGTGTCATCGGTGCTGATGGCTTCGGCTTCGCTCCAGGACCTGATGGATATGACAAGATTCCTCAGATCGGTATCGTAACCATCGAGGATGATGTGGAGATTGGTGCCAACACTTGCGTTGACCGCTCTACCATGGGCTCTACCTACGTTCGCAAGGGCGTGAAGCTCGACAATATGGTTCAGATTGCCCACAACACCGACATCGGTGCCAACACCGTGATGTCTGCACAGGTGGGTGTAGCCGGCAGTACCAAGGTAGGCGAATGGTGTATGTTTGGCGGTCAGGTAGGTCTCGCTGGTCACATCACCATCGGCGACAAGGTGTTCCTCGGAGCACAGAGTGGTGTGCCAGGCAGCCTCAAGAGCGGCCAGCAGCTCATCGGTACTCCTCCTATGGAACAGCGTGCTTACTTCAAGTCACAGGCCATCTTCCGTCGCCTGCCTGATATGTACAAGGAACTCAACGACCTGAAGAAGCAGATTGAAGAATTGAAGAAAAATAAATAAAACTATATATAATTATGTCAAAACAGAAGACACTGAAAGGTAGCTTCTCTCTTTGCGGCAAGGGATTGCACACAGGCTTGAGCCTCACCGTGACTTTCAATCCTGCACCAGAGAACACCGGTTATAAGATACAGCGCATCGACCTCGAAGGCGAGCCTATCATCCAGGCTGTAGCTGAGAACGTCGTTGAAACCCAGCGTGGCACCGTACTCGGTAAGGGCGATATCCGCATCTCTACCATCGAGCACGGTATGTCAGCACTCTATGCTCTCGGCATCGACAACTGTTTCATCCAGGTTAACGGTCCTGAGTTCCCTATCCTCGACGGCTCTGCATCCATGTATGTAGAGAAGATTCAGAGCGTGGGCATCCAGGAGCAGAATGCAGAGAAGGACTACTATATCATCCGTCATAAGATTGAGGTGAAGGACGACAACGGTTCTGTCATCACCATCCTTCCAGACGAGGAATTCAGCATCACGGCTATGTGTTCCTTCGAGAGCAAGTTCATCAATAGCCAGTTTGCTACCCTCGACAAGATGGAGACTTATGTTGACGAGATTGCTTCTGCACGTACCTTCGTATTCGTTCGCGATATCATGCCATTGCTCCAGGCTAACCTCATCAAGGGTGGCGACTTGGACAATGCCATCGTTATCTACGAGCGCCAGGTAGAGCAGGCTCAGCTCGATCAGCTCGCCGACCATCTCAAGGTACCTCGCATGGATGCCAACAAGTTGGGTTACATCCAGCACCGCCCTTTGCAGTGGGAGAACGAGTGTACTCGCCATAAGCTGCTCGACATCATCGGCGATATGGCGCTCATCGGCAAGCCTATCAAGGGTCGCATCATCGCTACCCGTCCGGGCCATACCGTAAACAACAAGTTCGCCCGTCTCATGCGCAAGGAGATTCGCAAGCACGAAATCCAGGCTCCTATCTACGATCCAAACGAGGAGCCAATCATGGATAACATCCGCATCCGTCAGCTTCTGCCTCATCGCTACCCAATGCAGTTGGTAGATAAGGTCATCGCTATGGGTCCTACCAGCATCGTGGGCGTTAAGAACGTAACCAGCAACGAGCCATTCTTCACCGGTCACTTCCCAGAGGAGCCAGTGATGCCAGGCGTTCTCCAGGTAGAGGCGATGGCACAGTGTGGCGGTCTGCTCGTATTGAACCAGCTGGAAGAGCCTGAGCGCTGGAGCACTTACTTCATGAAGCTCGACGACGTGAAGTTCCGCAAGAAGGTGGTTCCAGGCGATACCCTCCTCTTCCGTGTGGAGTTACTCGCACCAGTACGTCATGGCATCAGCTCTATGAAGGGCTACATGTTCGTAGGCGACCAGGTGGTGGCAGAGGCTACTTTCACTGCACAGATTGTTAAGAACAAGTAATAATAAGATAGAAATATGAATCAGATTAGTCCATTAGCGTTTGTTCATCCAGAGGCAAAACTCGGTGACAACAACATTATCGGTCCTTTCTGCTATATCGACAAGGACACCGTTTTGGGCGATAACAACGTATTGCAGAACAGCGTTACCATCCACGTGGGCGCTCGTATCGGCAACAATAATGAATTCTTCCCAGGCGCCAGCATCTCTACCAAGCCTCAGGACTTGAAGTTCAAGGGCGAGGTGACAACCTGCGAGGTGGGCGATAACAACAGCATCCGTGAGAACGTTACTATCTCTCGTGGTACTGCCTCCAAGGGCAAGACTGTGGTAGGCAGCAACAACCTCCTGATGGAGACTGTTCACGTGGCTCACGACTGCGAGCTGGGCAGCGGCTTGATTATCGGTAACTCAACCAAGTTTGCCGGTGAGGTAGTTGTAGATGACAACGCCATCGTCAGCGCCAACGTTCTCGTTCATCAATTCTGCCACATCGCAGGCTACGTGATGATCCAGGGCGGATGCCGTTTCTCTCAGGATATTCCTCCTTACATCATTGCCGGCAAGGAGCCTACCCGCTATTGCAGCATCAACCTCATCGGTTTGCGTCGCCGTGGTTTCAGCAACGAGACCATCCAGAACATCCACGAGGCTTATCGCCTGCTCTACAGCAAGGGTATCCTGAAGGAAGGTATCGAGGAAATCAAGAAGAACCTTGAGGTGACCAAGGAAATCCAGTACATCATCGACTTCGTAGAGAGTTCTCAGCGAGGCATCATTCGATAAAGAAAACGCCCTGAAAGGGCAAAAGCACATAGCCCAGGGCATCGCCCTGGGTTTATTTATTATATAACGAAGACGCCCTGTAAGGGCAAAAGCATGAATAAGAAAGAAAAAACATTAATCGTTGTTTTAGGCCCTACAGGTGTAGGTAAGACCGAGCTCTGTCTTTCTCTGGCAGAGCATCTCTCTATACCTATTATCAATGCCGACTCCCGCCAGATCTTCGCCGAACTCCCTATCGGAACCGCAGCGCCTACTGCCGAACAGCAGCAGCGGGTGAAGCATTATTTCGTAGGAAACCACCACATCGAAGATTATTACAGCGCAGCCCAATACGAGGCCGATGTGATGAATCTCCTGGAAGAAGAAATCTTCAAGAATCACGATGTGGCGCTGCTTACAGGCGGCAGCATGATGTATATCGATGCCGTATGCAAGGGTATCGACGATATTCCTACCGTGCGGGATGACATCCGTACCTGGATGAAACAGCGCCTGGAAGACGAAGGCTTGGAAGCGCTGGTAGAAGAACTCCACAAGATGGACCCGGAGCATTGGGCGATAGTAGATAAGAAGAATCCCCGCCGCGTGGTGCATGCCCTGGAAATCTGTCACCAGACTGGCAAGACCTACACTTCTTTCCGAGTAGCCGAGAAGAAGCAGCGTCCTTTCCGCATCATCAAGATAGGTCTGAACCGCGACCGTGCCGAACTGTACGACCGAATCAACCAGCGCGTGCTGATGATGATGGAGGAAGGCCTGGAGGCAGAAGCCCGCAGCGTATATCCACACAAGGGTCTCACTGCCTTGAGAACCGTGGGCTACAAGGAAATGTTTGCCTATTTCGATGGAGAGATAGATAAGGATGAAGCCATCCGCCAGATACAGTCGCATAGCCGTGAATACATGCGCAAGCAGCTCACCTGGTTTAAGCGAGATGCCGAAATCCACTGGTTTCATCCCGATCAGCAGGAAGAAATCATCCGATTTATTGATGATACAATAGGAAAATAAATGTATACACCCACACGCCCTGAAAGGGCAGAAGCTCCTAGCCCAGGGTAACACCCTGGGTATATAGCAAATAACCAAGTCGCCCTGAAAGGGCAAAAGCTTTAAAAACAACATGCTTTTGTTCTTTCAGGGCGACTTTTTATTCCTACATCTCCACCTGATTTACAATCTCACCATCAAACATATTGATGATTCTATCGGCATAATTGGCATCATGCAGCGAGTGAGTTACCATTACGATGGTGGTGCCTTCCTTGTGCAACTCAGAAAGCAGTTCCATCACCTCCTTGCCATTCTTGGAATCCAGATTTCCCGTAGGCTCATCGGCTAGAATCAGCTTAGGATGCGGCAGGATGGCACGGGCGATGGCGGTGCGCTGCTGCTGACCACCCGAAAGCTGCGATGGGAAATGCTTGGCACGATGGGATATCGCCACGCGCTCCATCACATCCTCTGCACGCTTACGGCGCTCCTTGCCCAATACTCCCATATACAGAAGCGGCAACTCGATGTTCTCCACCACATTCAACTCATCTATCAGGTTGAAACTCTGGAACACAAAACCTATCATTCCTCTTCTTATCAAGGTGCGCTCACTCTCCTTCAGCGTGCTCACATCCTTGCCGTCGAGCAGATAGCTGCCGCTTGTAGGATTATTCAGCAAACCTATTATATTAAGTAATGTGGATTTGCCACATCCCGAAGGTCCCATGATGGCAACAAATTCACCTTCCTTCACCTCCAGACTGATATTACGCAAAGCCCAGGTCTCCACTTCCTCTGTCTGAAATACTTTCTTGATATTATTTAATTGAATCATAATCTTTATCGTTTCTTTAAATTCGTATTATACTTTTATATTTTTATACATTCAAATTACACATTTTATTCCTTAGCCAGAATCTCCGAAGGATCCACCTTCATGATCTTGCGTACCTGACAGGCAATGATAGCTGCAATGAAGCCAATGACTATCACAACACTCAAACTAATAGGAAAGGCAGGATTGATTTCTACCATTTCGAACATCTGACTAAGAACGATATGAAACAGCAACATGGCTACCACCGCAAATACCATGGCGATAAGCGTAATCACCAGATAGGTTCTTCCGAAGAGTTTGGCAATATCCTTTGTCAGGGCACCATTCACCTTGCGGATAGCCACTTCCTTCTTGCGGGTCTGCGTATCCAGCATCACCGTACTGAAGATGCTTATCAGGCAGATAGCCAGACTCACAATAGCCAGGATCCATGCTATATTTTGCAGTATTTCCAATGCTGACATTTCTATCACCATATAGTCACGCAGATTGGATAACATCGGTTTTACCACTGCAGGCTCCAATTTCTGTATTATTCTATCTACAGCAATCTGCATCTCCTTATATTCACCTGGCTTTGCCACAAGAATATAATGCTTGGCATCATAAGCTTCTTTGGGGTCTATGACTATGAATGAGTATATATCATATTTCATACTTCCCTGATAAGGTATCGACTGGAACGTTCCGGCTATCTGATACGAATCCATCTCATCTACGGTCAATATATCATTAGGAGCAACATGATGCTGGCGCATCTGCTTATACAACTCCTCATTTACCAGGATGCATTTCTTCCGGTTTGCCTTCGGCTTCCAATTCACCTTGATCTTGAAGAAATCGAGATAGGAGGTATCTGATGTAATCCTAAAGCAATAATCCGTCACATTCCTATAGCTAGTATAAGGATCACCTTGCCAAGCCGCCTTGCAGAACTCCTCGTTCTCTGCCAGCTCGTTAACTTGCCAAAATCCCCAGCTATAAGGAATCCATCGTTCCACCTGCGGTAAATGGATGAGCTTGTCTCTAAGGCGCTGCCCATTTTCTGCCGCATTTGTCTGCATATACAGACTCTGCTTGTATGCACGCTCGTCATCAGGTATATGATTGAAATCAGCCATCTTGCCTACCCAGCACAGGAGGCAGAAAGTAACACCCAGGAAGAACATGCTGATCATCACCTGCACACCCAGCATCGTATTGCGGAACCAATGGTTATGGCTTCTTCTCATTCCTGATTCGAGTGCTTGCGTACGCTTGCAAATGCGACTCAGCACAATCCAGATGATGGCGAGACATAGCATCATAACCACCAGCCCGATCACCAGACTATAGAGATACAGATGACTGATGGTTCCTAACTCGGAGGTGATTTCTGCAAACTGAGGCCTTGCCAGATAATCACAAATCCAGGATCCCATCAATACTGCCACCAAATAAGCCACCAGCACGATCACCAACACCTCGGTAGCAAACATGGAGAAGAGTTGGAGGCGTGTGGCACCATTGGTAATTCGAAGCGAGATTTCACGTCTGCGCATCCAGAACAGCTGCGTCTGCATCCTCAGAAAACCGATGATGGCAGCCAGCAGAATCAACGAGCCTATCAGATAAGTGATGGAACGAGCAATAGCAACGCTTGAATACTCTTTGCTCAACCGATCTTTCAGCTTTTCTGTTTTTACCTTCAACCCCAATGGTTTTAACCTGCCGTTCACCTCTGCTTTCAACTGTTGTGGCGTGCATCCCTCTTTCAACACCACATACAAATTCCCAGCATTAAATTGATCAGAATCCATATCTTCCAACTCACATGGTGAGTAAAAGAGAGCAGAACTGCTCATGTCTAGCTCAGTCAATGATAAGTCTTGATAGACATCCACCAATCTCAACTGATAATTCCCATAGTTCTTAGTCAAACGAATGCTTGCACCCACAGGATTCTTATCACCAAAGATTTGCTTTGCCTGCTTTTCGTTGATAATGGCATCATGAGGACCCAGCACCTTTATCTTTTCTCCCGTAATGGCAGAACGGACACCTACAAAGTTGGGGTAATTTCGGTCAAGGGGAACTGCATTCAACTGCATCTTTCTCCTTGTCTTGCCGCTTAGGGTAAACTCAGCCCAGCCGCCTGTAAGCATACCATTAGGAGCATAAGGTCCCTGCTCTATGCAACGAGGTCCTCCATTCGCCTTCACCGCCCTTACGATATCACCATTGATACGAATTGAATTTTCCGATTGACGTTTTTGGATGGAATCGAATCGGAGGTTATAAACTCTATCATAATAAGGTTCATGGTTAATGGAAGCCATGCGGAAATTCAGCAAAAACGAATGCACCGTGGCAAGCGTCACCATACCGATGGCAAGCGACAGGATGCTGCCCAGAGTCTGCACCTTGTACTTGAGAATGTTGCGCAGGGCAACCTTCAGGTTGTGTAATAACATGTTCATATTTTTTAGTCTTTATATAATTTATTTACGTGAAATATTGAATTTTATTATCTATGATGGATGATGAATTTTGATAATCCAAGATAAAAGTCTATCTCAAATTTATCTCTTTTTCACTGGCGATTTTGGTATATCCGCTTACGATAACCTTGTCGCCCGGCTTCAATCCGGAAGTAATTTCGAATTGCTGCGGATTCTGTCTGCCTACATTGATATTCACCCGCTGCGCCTTCTTGCCATCGTCAGATACCCGGAATATCCAATATCCGTTGGTCGTTTGGAAGAAATCACCATTCGGAATCACCAAGGCTTGCTCCGGCTTGCCCAATTCCAACAACACCCGATAACTCTTGCCCAAACGGATATTGGCGGGAGTCTTGCCACTAAAAATTAATTCGCAGACAAACTGATGGTCTTTCACCTCAGGAATCACCCGCGATACACGAAGCGGGAACTGATGACCATCGTACTCGATATGGGCAGGAAGTCCGGCGATAACGCGGTCGATGTAATACTCAGCCAACGAAACCTGCAGTTTAAACTGGCTCATCACCTTGATTTGTCCGATGCTCGCCCCAGAAGAAACCTGCTGACCTTGGGTTACCCCCAAATAACTCAGTTGTCCGCTTACGGGAGCCCGAACCACCAACTGCTGGGTGCGACCCTTCATTCTCGATAATTTCTTGTTGGCTTCCATCCGGTTGGCAGCAATCATCTCGCGCTTCAATCGGGTAGATACGGAATCATGCTTCAGGTTTTGCATCTGCAAGAGCACCTTCTGCCGCTGATATTCGTAATCTTCCTCAGCCACTTCCAGTTCCGCCTTACTCTTGATGCCCATACGATATTCCTCCCGGCTCTGCTTGAGCGATTTCTTCAAGCTCGCCATCTGATGCTGAGCATCCAAGGCTTGCTGGCGCAGGTTGATGGTCTTCTGCGTCATCTCAATTTCCTGTTCCTGACAGTTGCGAAGCTTACTGCTCCATGCGTCCTGCTCATCATCGATAGAATGATAGAGTTCCGGATTCTGAAGCACCAGGATGGTATCGCCCTGCTGCAGCATGGCTCCTTCTTCTGCCACCACCCGCTCCACGAATCCATTCTCCATCGCATTCACCTGGATGGTCTTGAAGGGATACACCAGTCCTTCTACATCTACATACTCCCAGAAAGGAGCCTTCTTTACTTCGGCTATTACTACGCTATCCGGATCCACCCTTCGGGTTCCCGAAGTAACGATCAGGAAAAGGGCATAGACCAGGATGGCAATGCCTGCTGCACCCGACAGGATAGGATATCGGTAGCGGATATACCACGGTTTCGGTTGTTTCTTTATATCCATATTGTTCTGTTTTTATTCATTTCTTTATTCTACAGGAAGTTCTTCCTTCAATTCTTTATTGTGCTCGAAATCGAATCCCGTCATACTTCGGAGCGTATAGTAAAGACTCCAATAGGTCTGCATCGTCGAGATGTAATTACGCCGGGCGGCATCTTTCTCGCTGATGGCTGCATTCAGGTCGAGTATCGAGTTGCGGCCCATGATGTAGAGTCGGCGCGCCACCACATGTCGCTTCTCGGCACGCTGGTCGGTAAGCGATGCCACATACACCTTTCGGGCTTGCATGTTAAACTGCAACACCAGTTTTTCTACGTTCTGGTAGAAATCCCTCATGCCTTGCTCCACCTGCGTCTGGGTAAGCGCCAGCTGCGATTTGGCTTCTCTTATCCTACCCTTTCCCCGTCCCCAATCCAATATCGGAAGGGCGATGGTGATTCTTGCCGATTGCTGACTCATCGGACTGCGATAGGCGGCACCGATGTCGGCTCCCGTCTGCGAGAGTCCAAACTGCATATAGAGTTCCGCCTTCAATCCTGCATTGGCACGAGCCTGCGCCAACCGGCTTTCGCTCTCCTTCTGGATACGACGGTAATAATCGGGATCCGGACTATTCAGCAAAGCCCAATCTATCGCTCGCTGCAGAGGAACCTCAAAGGCAGGCACCTTATCCGGCATCACCAAACAGATGTCCTGCGATTGTTCCACCCCCAGAAACGAGCGGATGGTCTGCATCTTCTCTCGCAGTGCCACCTGAGCATCCATCACATTGGTCTCCTCGTTCAAACGGTTGATTTCCAGCTGTAGCATCTCGTTTTCCGAAATCGTTCCATTCTCATATCGCCCCTTTGCCATCTGATAAAGCGTATCAGCAGAAGCAAAGTTCTGTTTTGCCATCTCCCATTCTGCTTGCGCCGAAGCCAGACCAAAGAAATGCTCACAAGCTTTTGCCGAAACAATCTCCAACGTTTCGGCATATCGCTTTTTGGATTCCCGGAACCGGATAGGTTCTATCCGTCGATTCCATTTCAGCGAGTTATAGCCAAAAAGACTCTGCTCATAACCCACGATAAAGGGTTGACTGCTATAGGCTGTTATCTTGTTGTGCAACTCATCCAAGCGGTTGAGCGAACTCTTCACAAAAAGACTACCACCCGTCAGGGAGATATTCTGGTTGATTTTCAGAGTAAGGTCGGCACTCAACTGATCTTGCTTCAGAAAGAGAGCCGTACCATCCGACTGGGTTATCTTGTTCACCTCCTTATTAATATAAGGTGAAGATGAGAGGGAAAGCGAAGGCAGATAGTTGGCCTGATGATACCGATAAGCCCAGTAAGCAGACAGAAAAGTATTGCGGGCACTCTGCACCGATGGCGACTGCCGCTGCGCCATCGCAATGGTAACTGCCAAGTCGAGCTGCAAAGTGTCGGCTTGAACATTCAGGGCTGCAAGCGCCCATACTATGAATAGATAATTCTTTTTCTTCATGATGATTTCTTTTGCAAAAACTAACACAAAAGCTATGCCACAAAGATAAAGATATGATTATCAAGAAGATAAGAAATTTCGGATATAAAAAAAGCGTGCGAAACCGCACGAAATGTGTGCGATTTCGCACGGTGCGCACATCCTCAATATGATAGGCATCCGTCTCTATCAGGCAGGAAGCACCACGCTAAAGGTGGTTTTATCGCCTGGTTTCGAAGAGGCGGTGATGGTTCCACCATGCAGGGTCACAATCTGCTTGCAGATACTCAACCCGATGCCCGAACCACTCGTCTTGGTTGTAAAGAACGGCACAAAAATACGCTCCATCACCTCCGGCAATATTCCCTTGCCATTATCAGTAATGGAAATGATGAAATCGCGCTTGTTGCTCGAAAGATGAGTGGTAAGACGGACATAAGGAATCTGATTTTGAGCAGATTCAGCCTCATCGGAAAGACCTGCCGCCTCCTCCTTCATCCGAATCTCTACGGCCTCCTGCGCATTCTTCAGCAGATTAATCAGTACCTGTTCTATCTGCGAACGATCCATCAGCAACCTCTGGTCTTCGTTTTCTATTTCATAATGGAATATCGAATCCGGATAAAGATGCTGCAAATCAGCCACCAGATCACCAATCCTCACATCCTCAAACTGAGGTTTCGATATGCGTTGCAACTTTCGATAGTTCTCCACAAACTGCAGCAAGCCATTGCTTCTCCGGTTAATGGCCTGCAATGCCATCAGCAGATCATCATGCTCCAGCGTATCCTGCTCCACCCCTTCGCAAAGCGTATCTGCCAAAGAGATGATAGGAGTCAGCGAGTTCATGATTTCGTGGGTCAATACCCTCACCAGCTGCTGCTGCGCATCCGTCTCATTCTTCTGAATCACCGGTTGCACATTCTGCAAGGTATAAAGGCGATAGGCAAAGCCCTTATTAAAGAAGTTGACCACGCTCAATACAAAGTCAGCCTTCCCCGCATGCTGATTTCCGGCATCCAAAGCCTTCTTGCCAGCAGCCCCCTCGCTGGTCTTGGTCTCCAACTGTACCAGTTTCTGCAATCCCGGCTTCAGCTGCATCATCATTTCCGGCAGCGTCTCATCCAGCACCTGCAAGTCGTGCAAGTGATGAATCGAAAAACCGCAGAGTCCATCCACGGCAGCCCGATTCATCCAATGCACCTTTCCCTGTTCATCCGCCACAATGAGAAAGGCGTTGATGGTATCGAGCATCGTTCCGAAATACTGGTATTTCGCTTCCTGTTGCAAAGTGGTTTCCCGAAATTCATTCACCACTTCGTTAATCTGCTCTGCAAGATTCCGCTCTTCTCCCCTCAGATGATCCAATGAATACTGAAGCGAGAAGTCACGGGTGCGGATAGCCTCAATCAGTTGGCGCATCCGCTCATTGCTCTTATGATTGAATAAGTTATTGACGATTGACATAGTTTCAAAAATTTCCGAAGCTTTAAACCCCGAGCTTATCGATTTTTCTGTAAAGGGCGAAACGGGTAATACCCAGCAACTCTGCGGCCTGTGTAAGATTTCCATTGCTCAAGGAGATGGCACGCTTGATGGCTTCACGTTCCAAAGTCTGAAGATTGAGCGAATCAACCTTTATGGAACCTGATGAAGAACTTGATGAAGAATCTGATGAAGAAGAACCCAATGCCACCACAGAATCCTCCAATCTGATATCCTCGGCAGCCAGTTCCGTCTTATCCCCCAACACAATCGCCCTCTCTATGCAATGCTGCAATTCTCTTACATTACCCGGCCAGGTATGTTTCAACAGCTTCTGCTTGGCAGATGCACCCAGCACCACATCACCTACACTATATTTTCCCGAATAAATCTTCAGGAAATACTCTGCCAGCAGAACGATATCCTCTCCACGATCACGCAGCGGCGGAAGATGCAACTCGATGGTATTCAGTCGATAGAAGAGATCCTGACGGAATGTTCCCTCGCCCACCTTCTCACGCAAATTAGCATTCGTTGCCGCCAGAATCCTCACATTCACATAGCTCACCTTGTTGGAACCAATGCGCTGAGTTTCACGCTTCTCTATCACCGTCAAGAGTTTCTGCTGCATCGGCAGGTTCAGATTTCCAATCTCATCCAGAAAGAGAGTACCGCCATCCGCCGTCTCAATTCGTCCTTCCTTCGCATTCCTGGCATCCGTAAACGCTCCCTTCTCGTATCCGAAAAGTTCGCTTTCGAAAAGATTCTCAGGAATGCAACCCAAGTCGATATTCACAAACGGCTTTCTTGCCCTGTCTGAAAGCAGATGCAAGGCATGCGCCACCACATCCTTTCCCGTACCATTCTCTCCAGTAATCAATACGTTGGCATCCGTAGCCGCCACACGCATCATCTGCGCTTTCAGTTCCTTCATGGCAGGGCATTCGCCAATCATTCTCGCAAACACATCTTCAGAAGAAGCAATAGACTTGGACTCAGAACATTGATTCATATTCAGATTCTGATACATATTCTGCTCCGATTCCTTTTCCTGCGAATCCGAAGAATCCAGCTTCCTTTCCCTGCTCAATTCCACGGCACTCTTCACCGTATCGAGCAGTTTATTCCTATCCCATGGTTTCGGAATAAAGTCGATGGCTCCCGCCTTGATAGCCCTCACCGCCTTCTCCGTATCCACGTAAGCCGTGATAAACAGCACCACGCTCTTAGGGTTATGCGCCAGAATCTTCTTCAGCCATTCATACCCCTCTTCGCCACTGATGGCATCCCGATGGAAGTTCATATCGAGCATGATGACATCAGGCCTGAACGAATCCATCATTCCGATGATTCGTTCAGGCGTATTGATAACTCTGATACCCTCCACGTATGGTTTCAAAAGCATATTGAGCGACAAGAGAACATCCTCATTGTCATCCACTATCAGTATCTTTCCATTTTTCTCCATTGCCATCATTTTTAATTATTTTGCCCACAAAGTTACTGCAAAAAAACGAGATAGCTTCGAAAATCCCATCATTTCTTCCAAAATTCTAAACAAAAACGGTCTCCCAACCACTTTATCCCGATATTTCAAAGAAAAAGCGATGATTTTTCCGAAAATATTTGGTGATTTCAAAATTTCGTTTTATCTTTGCACCCTAGTTATCAAGAAATCTCGGGGTTGACTGGATTTGACGGCGAGATGAAATGGTACGTAAGCATGCGGAGGCTCGTTGGCTACCTCCTAAATCCTAGTGAACAAAAAATTAATTGGCGAAAATAACTACGCTCTCGCTGCTTAATCGAAGTACAGTAGATTAGCTTTATTCCGGCACAAGGTGCTGGAACGGGACATCGCTCAACGGATGTAGTTCCGAATCTTGTTGATCAAGCGGTGCAGGCAAATCGGAAATAGTTCATGTACGCCTCGTTGCATGGATGAAATTTTAGAGGATAAGGGTATGATTGGTGGTCCAGGTCTTGTCATACCTCGAAAATTGAAGGCTGGAATAAGCATGTAGAAAGCGTATGGTTTCCTTGTGCGGACGAGGGTTCGATTCCCTCCAGCTCCACCCTACCATTAGAGAAGTCGCTGATTTTCAGCGGCTTCTTTTGTTTTAATCAGCACTCCTATGGGCATGGCAAACGAAACAAGCCGCTTTACGCATCGTCAGTACTATCATGGCGACCTATCAGTAACGTCTTTGCGCCTTGTAAGTGCTATCGTTATTGCTTGTAAGTACTATCGCAGTTATTTGTAAGTACTATCATTGTTGCATAGGTTTTACGTAAAAAGTCTTCGGAGTAACCTTTACTTGTTGCCGGAAGAATTAATGTTATAAGCCGGAGAAGCCTATATCTTCAGCCGCACAACAGCTGTTGTGCGCTTGCATATCAGCTGTTATGCGCTCGCCCAACACCTGTTGTGCAAGCGGATATCAGCTGGTGGGCGATGAGTTGTTGGATATAAGTTCTGTGTATATATATGAACGAGCTGAATCTTTTCATTCGAAGATAAAGCTATCTAGGGCACAAACAGAAGCATAAATTCGTGTTCAAACGCCAGCTCACAGAACTGAATGGTCAGGAGATTTATCTTCGCAAGGAGCAGCAGATTGCAGGAAGCAACCAGTTTAAGAAATTGGATGATATTCCTTATAAGACCAGTGTCTTGTTTGATGCAGAATTCTAAATAACTCTTCATTCGCCATCGAAGCCTATTTCATTTGGAGCAGAAGGAATCTTTCTCAGCAACAAGTGTTATTTCTGTCAATACTTATAACCAAATTTTGCATACTGGTAAACTTTTAATCTAGCAATAAAATAGGGAGTTTTGAGCATCTCAAATTCCCTATTTTTTGCTTCTAATTAAACGAATACCCTATAGTTGTACGACTATAAAGTTGTAGTCGTACGACTATATAGGCTATGGTTGTACAACTATAGAGTTATAGTTGTACAACTACAGGGGTTATAGTCGTACAACTATAGAATTCCTATTTCAACGCTATTAACTAACAAAATTATAATCCTTTGATTATTAACACATTACCATTTTCTTCCATATTTTCAATATTCACAAAGAAATAAGAACCGTTTGAAAATACGAGAATCTCAGCAAGGGAAATGTATAAAAATAAAACGACCCGCACATTTGAGCATCGTCGAGAGGCTTGGCGGGTACTAGTGCTGCAAAGGTACGTAGATTTTTCGAAACCAGCAAATTTTTAGAGATAAATTTTAATCTTTTGCTTAACTTTACCCGATTTTCCACAATTCCTCGTTCTCCCAACCCTCTGGAAATCCCATTGGTGCAGGATCAACAAGAGGGAAAGCCGATAACAAATCACGTAACTTCTTCCCCATATCATTATTGGGCGAAATTGTATCCAAGAAATACTTAATGATACAAAGATTATAATAAACTCGCAAAGGATTGGAAGGGAATGTTATCCAAGCATGGGTGGTTCGACGCGGAACCATAGGCAACATTGTATTCTGCTTATTCCATACTCTTGCATGATGACAGCAAGAATTTCTTGTCAAAGTTATAATTGTCATCCATGAATTAAACACCTTTAATTGCAATCCAAAACGTAAAGCTATCCGCTTTTTTACTTGCGCATTCTTGAGATTATTAAAGATGTTTATCATTACACCCAAAGGAATGAGTTCTGCCAGTATCCAAGCTGGCGGATATGGATTAGAATACGTTTGCTTAAAATGCGCAATAAATTCTTCACGAGACTTTTCTACTTCATGTTTTAGCAAAACCAAAGTCTTCTGAAACTTATTTGAATCTATAAAATAAGAAGCATTCGTCATCCAGAAGCTATCTCCAAACGCTGATGTACACTCATCAACGATAGCTGTACGAACGGCTATCTCGATTTTCTCGATTTCATTAAACATAAACAGACGAAGCTTCTTGTCAAAACGATACAACATCATGACCTGTCGGAAATTTGCATCTGTCTTGAACCGATGCTCTGACTTGGGAACTAAAAGCAATGGATACATATATGCTGAAAGACGATAATAATTTATCGTCTTTAGGTACTGTTCTGCTTTACCGGGATTATCAATAGCAAGTCCTCTTGACAAGAGTAATTGAACAAGAGCATCTGCATGTTGGTATTCCTTTTGAAATGGGATAAGACTATTCATAAAGGAATGAGTTTAGAAGGTTCAAAATGTATAAAAATAAAACGACCCGCACATTTGAGCATCGTTGAGAGGCTTGGCGGGTACTGGTGCTGCAAAGGTACGAAGATTATTCGAAACCAGCAAACTTTTGGGGAGAGATTTTAATTTCGCATGCTAAAAAGTATAAAGCATTTACAAATTAAGCTACTCCGCCCCCATGCGGTAATTCTTTGGCGACAAACCAGTATGCTTTTTAAAGAAGGTGCCGAAGGATGAGGCATTAGGGAAGCTGAGATCACTGGCTATCTGCTGAATCGTCTTGTCCGTATTCTTCATCAGATAAATGCTGCGACGGATAATCGCCTTGAAAATCAATTGCTGAACCGTCTTGCCACATACCGACTTCACAATCACCGAAAGATACTTCGGAGTGAGACAAAGCTGGTCGGCATAAAAAGCTACCGTACGCTCACGCATGAAGTTCTCCTCTATCAGCTTCACCAACATCTCGAAAGTCTCTATCTTACGTCGCATCTCCTTACCATCCTTCTGGAACGAAGCAGAAAAAATGCTGCAAAGACGATAGGTTACCGCCATCAGAAGCAACTTCTGCTCATGCAAACTGTAGGTGTCATGCTTCTCCTTCTGCTCTAAATCCAAAAGCATCCGGGCATAAGAGGTCAGCATCTCCTCATATTCCGTATGAGCCACCGTGCACGACTGGGGATAGAGCGTAGAATAAAGCCGCATGCTGACTACGGTATTTCCCAGCATGTGGAGAATCTGTTCCACACGATAAAAAAGCAACGTGTATCGGAAGTCTGCAGAGACTTCCTGCACATGAAACAGGATTCCGGGAGAGAGGAAAACAGTCTCTCCCATAGACGCAACAAGGGATGTTCCATCTACACAGAAACGGAACATCCCTTGATGGCAAATCACTATTCCCACATAGTCGGAATAGAAAGGTTGCATCAGAAAATGAGGGAATTCATTTGCCTCATATATGATAATATTATCTGTTATCTCCATTTTTAAAATTGCTTTAAATGCGAAGATAACAAAAATATCAATTCCATCTGATAACAATCCCGATTATTTATGATATTTTAGCAGATTCCTACTTAAAAAATATTCAACTTGTGCAACATGGTTGAAGGAAATCGGGCATAAGACTTGCTTGCAAGCATTCCTTGATGAAGTCGGAATCCAACAAGTCTTTAGCTTATGGGTAGTTCAAAGAGCATATACAACCACAGGCTGCGTTGATACTGAGCGACCTTCTGCTCAAAGTTTATCTTGCTTGTAGTCATAGGTTATTTCAACATATCAGACATTAACCCCTCTATAATTTCTACTTCCTCAATAACCTTAGCTTCATCTGTAAATGAATAGTTAGCATTCTCGTATCTTTCATAAGAATCTGTTTTTAAGACAAAATGCAACTGTTCTAAGATTTTAAGAATGTCTTCACTCCAAGGAACATCTTTTATAGACATATCCTGACCGAATACCCTTACAGTATATCCACATTCTGATGACCATACATCTATTTTGTATTCCCCGTCTTCTGTGTAATGAATGAGACCACAGTGTTCTGGGTATGCTTTACATGCCCAAACATTGCTATGACCTTTACTCTTTAATCTATCTAAAATTCTATCCTTCATATAAACAGGCAAGTCTTTCATCATATTACTGATAGACAAGGCGGTTTTATGATTCTCACCTTCCAATAGCGAGTTGTAGAATTTTTCAATAATAACATTATCCATAATATTGTTGCTCTGTATTTTAATAAGTTCACTATATTGTCTAAGGACTGATATGCAATCAAGATTTTTTGTTTTTAAAACGCAAGGCTCAAGCCATCCTCCAACAAGGTTTGCTCCGTTCTTTTGATATGCTGGTACAGGACATAACAAAGGAAGTACATGTTGTTTGTCTGTCTCGTTCCAGGTTGATTGATCGGGGCGTTTGTCAGCATCCAATGGCAGATAGACTATCGCATCAATAGTGTAGCCTAAACCCGTCATGAAGTCATAGTACCTCGGGAGCTGTCGTTGCATATCTACGGCATTATACATCTTGTTCTCGATGACGAAGCAATGCCTGGATGCTTCTGAACTAACGAGAATATCTATCTTACCGCGCTCTCGCTCAACCTTAGCTATTGTATAGTCCTTCTTGGATATACAAACCTTATCCCCAAAGTTATCGTTGATGAAATCTATGAAGGCATACAGAAAAACGTTCCCTTCTTTGTGATTTTCTGCTGGATCCAGGAATACCTTGATAATATCGCTGTGGAAATTCTCACGATAATAGAGATCGGAAGCCATGGTAAAGACATTAAAAGGATTCTCTGGCTGTGAGTTCTTTGCCTCATTGTATTCCCTACCGACGCTCCTGATATGACTGTTAGACAGGAAAGCCTTGACTGATGCCATGTGAGCATCAATCATCGTTCCATATTGTTCTATGAATGAGACTAAATTATCCATGTCGCTTAACACACCTTTACTTTACCTGTTACTACGTCGTTGATGATGATTTGCTTACGCTCTTTCATCTTATTAAGACCAGTTCTTCCTTGTTCTGTTAACTTTATTCCTGATCCCTTCTCCGTAGAAACTCTGACTAGCAATATACATTTCATATTTTTACACCTGTTATAATCTGCAACAAAAGTAATATAAAATTTTGTGAATAACGATGGTTTTAGATTATTTAACCTGAAACCCCTCAGATTTTTGCACTTCTATTGAGAACGTGCCCACTTCTATTGAGAACGTGCCGAATCTGCCTTTCTTGCCTTTATCTTCTTCCCAGGTTTTTCTCATTCACATTCTTCAGTAGATACTCGCGGGTCAACTCCTTGATATTCCGCTTGCGCCAAGGTATCACGAGCATCAGTCCGGCACATACCAGACAGCCATAGAAGGTCCAGCCTGCCATCTCCTTGATGGATACCAGCGTAGCCTGAACCTGTACCTTTCCCTTTGCACTCATGGCAGCCATGTTCTGCGCCTCGGTCTCCGTCTTGCCTTGATACTGCATACCTCTTACCGTCTGGTCATAGGTCCGTGCCGTCTCCAAGCTGGTGCGGTCGTAATCCTGCGCAAAGCGGGTTACGTAATACTGCTGGCGATGCTGGAGCACATTGGTATAGAGCGCCGAACCGATGCATGGAGCGATGACCATACGGACGGTGAGCATGATGCAGACCCAGGTGGACATAAAGCGGTAAGGCATGCGCTGATTGGCTATCGTGGAGATGAGCGAATAGAGCAGCATCATTCCCGTAGAACGGATGATGATAGGCCATTTCATACGTTCATACATGCCGTCGTTCTGTACCTCGAAATACATAAAGAGGGCGTAGCCTCCGATAAAGAGGAAGCCCAGACAGTACATCCACTTCAGATGAACATTCTTGGCTCTGGCGATGACCGCGAAAATCAAGCCCACGGTATATCCCACCATCACCCAGTTGCCCAGGGTGGCATTCTGCCAGTTGTCTATCTTCATTCCCACATTGGTGAATACATTCACGAACATGGCGCTGGAGTTGCAGACCATCAGGAGGAAGAACAGCATGATGCCGTAATTGATAACCCTGAGCTGGAATACCTCCATGATAAAATAAGGTGAGCGGCGGGTTTTCTCCAGATAGATAAACAGGGCGGTAAAGATGAGACAGACCACCGTAGAGTAACGGATGGTAGGATCATCAAACCAGTCCAGCGTCTTGCCGAATACCATCACATAGGCAAACGAGCAGAGCATGATGCTGAACACCGTGACATTGCCGAACTTCGACATCGTAATCGGAAACTTCGGCATCGGATACTTATGATAAGGCATGGTGAAGAACACGATGATGATGCCCGCCAGCATGAATGCCATCATGAAATGATACACATACTGCCACTCGTAAGCATAGGCAAGCCAAGCCGTGAGCCAGGTGCCCAACTGTCCGATAATCATGAAGAAGAGATAGATGACCGGCTGGGACACCATTTTTTCTGAATCCACCGCATCCCAAGCCTCCTCGGTGGTAGGCTCGCAACCCGGCGTGATATTCTTCGTTGCCTCAATACCGAAACCATACCGGATGAGTACAAAGAGATGCGCCATCAGAAGCGTCTGGCGAACAAAACCCATCAGCAGACTGCACAGTCCGAGGATGAACAGCGAATCGGTCTGGGCGCAGACAAAACTGAGCAAAAAGAGAATGGAGAATCCCACGATACACATCATCTTCTCTCTCCGGATGCACACCAGTTCGTAGAAGAACGGCGAGAAAGCCGCCATTCCTATCGACGTGCAGAAGCCCGCAAAGGCGATGTATTCCGACTGGATGCCCAGTCCGCTCATCATCTCTCCGCTGTTGGCGGAATAGACACCACTCATCGTAATCATCGGCACGAAGAGGATGATCATGAAGATGATGCCAAGCGGTTTCGGCACCCAGTCATAGAACGGATAATTCTTATATTCTTCTTCCATATTCCATTACTTTGATTTTCTCTCCGCCTTCACGATTACCATCATACCTGCAGCCAGACGTGCATTGTCTTCCTTGCTGAGGTTAGTGAAGTCGATTCTTACAGGCACACGCTGCTGAATCTTCACGAAGTTGCCGGCTGAGTTATCGGTAGGAACGAGAGAATACTTGGAACCGGTAGCACCGGAGATAGCGGTAACGGTGCCCTCAAACTCCTTGTTGCTGATGGCATCCACCGTCATGCGTACCTTCTGACCTACATAGAGATTCTCTACCTGAGTTTCCTTATAGTTGGCGATGACCCACTTCTGGGCATTAGGAAGGATATAGGTGATGGTGGTTCCGGCGCTTACCATCTGTCCCTCTTCCAGGGTGCGGCGACCCAACTTACCATCGCATGGAGCTACCACCACGCAATAAGAGAGGTTCAGCTTCGCCATCTCCACAGCAGCCTCAGCCCGCTGGATGGCAGCAGCCACATTCTGCTTGCGGGTAACCACCTCGTTCACGCCCTTATAGGCAGCAGCCTGCTGTCGCTTTACCGACTCCAGTTTCTTCTTGGTAGCCGCATATTCCACTTCCAGCTGCTCCAGCTGGATAGGTGTAGCCGCCTTCTTCTCTACCAGGTTTCGATAGCGCTCGCAGTCTTTGGCAAGTTTGGCAAGGCGCACCTCTATCTCATCGATGGATGCCGAATAGACGGAAGCCGAAGTCTGGGTGGTCTGCTGAGTAGCATCGATGACGTTGGCTCCCGCCTTAGCATCCTTCAAGGCAGCCTCAGCCTCCATCAGTCGGATGCGATACTCACGGTCATCAAGAACCAGGAGCGTATCACCCTTGTGTACCTCCTCGTGCTCCTTGAAGCAAACCTTGGCTACATAGCCCGATGCACGCAGGTTTACTGGGGAGATATACTGCTCTATCTGCGCATCATTGCTGGTTTCATGGGCATTATAATCCAGGAAGAGGCAGACGATCTTCCAGAGTCCGAAGGCGAGAATGGCTACGCCGATAAGGCTGGCGATGATCTGACGGATACGCTGCTTCTTCAGTTTCTTCTGCATTTCCTCGTGAGAAGACTGAGTTGCTGCATTATCTTCGTGAGAAGTCTGAGTAGTTGCAGCAGTTTCCTCACGAGCAGTTTCTATCTTGTTGTTTTCGTTCTGTTCCATTGTTATATTCTGATTGATTATTTTTTAATGATTCCTTTGCTATTTTACCTGGTCCAACTGTCCGGTGAGTTTCAGGAGCGAGAGATTCGCCACCTTATATTTATAATAGGCGGTGAGATAATTGTTCATTGCCTCGCTCATGCGCATCTCATCCTGGAGAACGGCGGTCATCGTTCCTACACCTTCTTTATACTGATCGGCAGTTACGCTATATACATCCTGCGCCAGGGTGTAGTTGTCAAACTGCTTCTTGTAGTTGCGCTGACTGTTGTTCACCTCGCTCACGGCGTTCATATAGTTTGCCTGCATGCCCTTCAGCGCATCCTCGTATCCGATGCGGGCATTCTCCTCCTCCACTTTGGCACGTCTGATTTTCGAACGCTTCTCGAAACCATCAAAGACTGGCACTCTCAGCTGGATGCCGATGCCGTTGGAACCATACCAGTGGTTGGATTCGCCCGAATGAATCCAATGTTCTATCTTATCGGTGAAGGCAGAATACATCAGGCTTCCGGTAAGGCTCACCGATGGCAGATAACCGTCCTTGGCGAGCTTTGTCTGCTTCTGGGCAAGTTCCTTTCTCTTCTCCAGAAGCTGGAGTTCGTAGAGATTGGTGTTCAGTCCGTTGGCATTCACCGTTTCTATCTCCCCCGGATTCACATCACTTACCTTGATTTGCCTTTCTGCAGGATAATCTATCACATACTTGAGCATGGTATATTGCTGGTCGAGCATAGCGATGGCGTTATCGCGCTGCACGGTGAGATTCTCGATGTTGAGTTTCACACGCTTCACATCCACCTCCAGACTCATCTGATTATCGTAGAAAGCCTTGGTAATACCATAGAGTTCCTCCAGACGCTTGATGTTGTCGTTCACCAGACGGATCTGCTCAGCCGTATTCTGCGCCATGTAATACATCTTGGCAGTCTGCACGATGAGGTCTTCGCGCGCCTTCTCGTAAGAGAGCTGGTTGAGATGGTCTGCAATCTTGGCAATATCGATGGCAGTATTCACCATCTGGTTGTAGAGCGGCATCTGGAGCTGCAAGCCTGCCGAAGCATTATACTGCAGGGTTTTGGTTACATTGTAAGGTTTGCCGTAGGCAGAACCATCCGTCACGGAAACGGGAGGGGTGAAGTTGTCGTTCAACTGTGCCACGGCATTAATCTGCGGCAACAGCTTCGCCTGGTTCTCGCTGATGGAATACTTTCCCTTTGCAATCTCGTTCCTGCTTTTCTGCAGCGACAGGTTATTCTCCACCGCCATCTGCAGGCACTGGCTCAGCGACAAAGTTTCCTGCGCCATCATTGCAGAAAAAGCCCCGAGAGCCAGACAAAAACACAATATCTTTTTCTTGTTCATTTTTAATATGTTTCTTATGATATACAATATGATTGTTTTCTGGTGCAAAGGTACTGCTTTTCTGTCGATTATCACTATTCACAAAATATCACAAAATGTTCAAAATTGCCGTTTCTTTTAGCGGCGGAGGTTCTGAAAACAAAAAGAGGGTGTGTCATAAGTCACACCCCCAACTGTTTATTTTTTCAGTTTATACATTTTTACCCAATCAATCTCCATTTTCACCGGCAACTGGGATGGGTCTGCCTTTCCTACCCAGCTGCCTTCTATCTGCATATCAATGAGCAGGTAAAAAGAATCACCGAAAGGATACTGTCCTTCCTTATCGGTCTGAATGCGAGGATAGGAGAAGGTCTTTTCACCATTGATAGAGAAAATGAGCTCATCTGGCAGAATCTCTACCGCATACACATTATACCCATTGGTATCAATCTTGCCTGTGGCTGAATGAGGAGGATTGGAATCCAGCTTCAGGGTATGCGTATAATAGGTATGAACAGTCTGATAAGCCATCGGATCATAGTTGAGATGCTCCATGATGTCGATTTCTCCACCCATAGGCCAGGCAATATCTCTATCCGGTAACATCCAGATTGCTGGCCAAGCGCCCTGTGCCTGTCCCAACTTGGCTCTTACTTCCACCTTACCATATTCTATCGTCTTCTTGTGCTTGGTGTATAAGCCGCCGGTGACAAAGCGTGCAGTATCAGCTTCCAACTTGCCATCACCGTTCAGATCATACTGATAGGTACCATCATTGTTTACGCCATAGAGGATGAGTTTGCCGTCTTTTACTTCGTAGAGGCGGTCATCGTAAGACATGTGGCGCTTCCAGTCGGGTCTGTCACGCGGAATCTTACTCCATGATTTAGCATCAAAGGAGCTTCCCTTGAAATCTTCCTGCCAAACCAGTTTGTACTTGTTGCTTTTGTTAGTCTTGTTGTCTTTGGCCATGCCTGGAATGCCCAACAGCATCAGCAGGCAGCACGCCATCCATGTAGATTTCATGTTCATAGTTACTGATATTTTTAAATCCAAAAATTAGAATTTCATTTTATAGACGTTGGTTTCTCTCTTTTCGAAGCCCAGGCTCTGATAGAGCTGGTTGGCAACGACACGGGATGGGCGCGAGGTGAGCATCAGCGTTACCTCTCCCCTCTTCCTGCACAGTTCCATCACCTGCAGAATCATCAGCTTGCCATATCCCTTGCCGCGGAAGTTTCTATCCACCACCACATCTTCTATCCATGCCTTCCATCCGGTAGGGCATTGATAAAGGCAGAGGGTGGTCATACCGATGAATTGTCCATCGGATTCCAAGACATAGAGATGACTTTGGGATGAGGAGAGCAAGGTGTTCAATTCTTCCTCGGTGATAGTATGTACGCTATCACTCAACTGCGACAATAGGTTATTGATACTTGCCAAATAACCTGGCTTCATTTCTGTTAATTCTATCAATCTAGGTTCTTTCATGGTGCAAACTTAGCATATATTTCGGAGATTGCCAAGAAGAGCCTCTATTTTTTATCTTTTTTAATAAAAAGAAAAGGGCAAAAGCTTTCTATTTTCAAAGCTTTTGCCCTTCATATTTTTACTTCCAAGGATTCTCGGTTGGATAAGGCAGGCTAGCTGGCTGGTTGTAAGCGATATCCTTGATGCCAAGATACTTGAATACCTCGAACAGGGTCTTGCCTACGTGAGAGAAAGCTACGGCTCCGTGGTGTGGATAGCCCTTCTGAACCAAGACGTGGCGATAGAAGCGGCCCATCTCGTTGATGGCGAAGATACCGATACCACCGAATGAACGTGTAGGAACATCGAGAACCTCACCCTCTGCGATGTAAGAACGGAGGTTACCCTCTGAATCGCACTGCAGACGATAGAATGTGATGTCAGATGCAGCGATATCACCCTCCAAAGTACCACGGGTGAAGTCTGGTGTGCCACCATTCTCCAACAAACGATTCTGGATCAACTGATACTTGATCTTACGGCTAGAGCACATCTTGCACTGTGGAGTGTTACCACAGTGGAAGCCCATAAAGGTATCAGTCAACTTATAGTCGTACTTGCCCTTGATATCCTCATCATAGATATACTGAGGAACAGAGTTGTTGATGTCGAGCAATGTAACGGTATCATCAGATGCACACATACCGATGTACTCAGAGAGTGCACCATAGATATCTACCTCACAAGCTACAGGAATGCCGCGGCTAACGAGACGGCTGTTAACATAACAAGGCTCGAAACCAAACTGGCTTGGGAAAGCAGGCCAGCACTTGTCGGCGAATGCTACATACTGGCGAGAGCCCTTATGAGCCTCTGCCCAGTCGAGCAATGTCAACTCAAACTGTGCCATTCTGCGGCTGAGATCAGGATAGTAGCATCCCTCGCCCATCTCCTTGGCCATATCAGCGCAAACCTCGTCGATACGTGGGTCGTTCTCGTGCTCCTTGTAAGCTACGAGGAGGTCGAGCTCAGAGTTCTCCTCAATCTCTACACCCAATTCATACAAGCCCTTGATAGGAGCGTTGCAGGCAAAGAAGTCCTGAGGACGTGGACCGAAAGTGATAATCTTCAAGCCCTTCAAACCGAGGATGACGCGAGCCACTGGTACGAAGTCTGCAATCATCTTGGCTACTTCTGCAGCTGTGCCTACAGGATACTCTGGGATATAACCCTTCAGGTGGCGCATGCCGAGGTTGTAAGAGCAGTTGAGCATACCGCAGTATGCATCACCGCGACCATTGATCATGTCGCCATCACCTTCAGCAGCTGCTACGAACATAACAGGACCATCGAAGTTCTTTGCAATCAAAGTCTCAGGGGTCTCAGGACCGAAGTTACCGAGGAAAACCACCAAGGCATTGCAGCCCTGCTCCTTTACCTCGCTCACAGCCTTGAGCATATCTTTCTCGTTCTCAACTGTAGTCTGGCAGTTGAAAATCTCACCCTTATACTCTTTTACTATGTTCTCACGGCGCTGAGTAGAAAGCGCGATTGGAAAACAGTCACGGCTAACGGCAATGATACCGAGCTTTACTTGTGGAATGTTGTTGCTTACCATAATTCTTGTGTTTTATATTAAGTTTTTATATATCTTGCTTGTTTTTGCTGAGCGCAAAGGTACTAATATTTTTTGTTTCAGCAAGCATTTTAAGAGTTTTTTTATGGTGAAAAAAGTTAAAAACAGAAGATTTCCGCCGGAATGAAACATCCGATAAAGTTCCTGAAACATTTCATACACATCGATTGAGACTTTATAACAAATAAAAACACAAAGATTGATGGTTTTTCAAATTATTATTGTACCTTTGCACCGACAAAAACAGAAAAACGATTATGAACAAAGTCAAGACTATCTTTGCCTGGATATGGCAAAAGCTTTGCGCCTTTTGGCCTTGGTACAAGACATTGTATCAGGGAAGAGCGTGGTACACCAAGACGGTAGTCGCCTTGGCAAGTTGTATTGTCGCCTTTATCCTTTATTTAGGTGCTGTCGATATTAACTTCTTATGGCTTTTCGGTAAGTCGCCTGGTTATTTTTCAGGTATCCTGAATCCGCAGACTTCCGAGGCTTCCTTGATTTATAGTGCCGATGGCAAGCTCATCGGTAAGTATTTCAATGAGAATCGTACTCCTGTAGAATACGACGAGGTGAACCCTGCCTTCTTCAAGGCTCTGGTAGATACCGAGGATGAACGTTTCTACAAGCATATCGGTATCGACCCTATCGGCGTTTTCGCTGCTGCTAAGGATGCTCTCCTGCATCACAATGGCCGTGGTGCTTCTACCATCACGCAGCAGCTGGCAAAGAATATGTTCCGCGTCCGTTCGCAGTATTCTACGGGATTGCTCGGCAAGGTGCCTGTACTCCGCCTGCTCATCATCAAGAGCAAGGAGTGGATCATCGCCGTGAAGCTGGAGACGGTTTTCTCGAAGAAGGAAATCATCACCATGTATGCCAACACCGTGGATTTCGGTAGTAACTCTTACGGTATCAAGACTGCCGCCAAGACTTACTTCAATACCACTCCTAAGGAGTTGACCACCGACCAGGCTGCCGTACTCGTGGGTATGCTGAAGGCTACCACCTATTACAATCCACGTACCAATCCGGAGAACAGTCTGGCACGCCGCAACACCGTATTATATAATATGGTGACACACGGCGATCTGTCACATGCAGAATACGACCAGCTGAAGGCTGAGCCTATCAAGCTCGACTTCAAGGTAGAGGAAAACTACGACGGACAGGCAAAATACTTCCGTGAGGCTGTAGCCAACTACCTGAAAGACTGGTGCAAGGAGGAAGGTTACGATCTCTACACCAGCGGTCTGAAGATCTACACCACCATAGATACCCGCATGCAGAAGTATGCTGAGGAGGCTGCCCGCAAGCAGATGAAGCAGGTGCAGCAGAACTTCAACAACCACTGGAGCATCCGCCGCACACAGGCAGGAAAGGGAAAATGGCTGGGACAGGAACCTTGGCAGGATGAGAACCATCAGGTGATTCCAAACTTCATCCAGGGCATCGCCGAGCGACAGCCATTCTACAAGGATCTGGTGGCTCGTTTTCCTAACAATCCAGACTCCGTGAACTACTATTATAAGGAGTGGGTTCACCCGGTTAAGGTGTTCGATTACGACAAGGGAAGCATCACTATCAACATGACTTCAGAAGATAGTATCAAGTATATGACTACCTTCATGCACAGTGCTTTCGTGGCTATGGAGCCACAGACGGGAGCCGTGAAGGCATGGGTGGGCGACATTGACTTCGACCACTGGAAGTATGACAAGGTAACAGCCGAGCGCCAGCCGGGTTCTACCTTCAAGCTCTTCGTCTATACAGAAGCAATGAACCAGGGATTGACTCCTTGCGACAAGCGCCGCGACGAATATATCTCGATGGAGGTATATGACAAGAAGAAGCACGAGATGACCACTTGGAGACCATCCAACGCCAACGGTTCGTTCTCGGGTGACAGCATCCCATTGAAGAGTGCCTTCGCCAAGAGTATCAACTCCGTGGCAGTACGCCTGGGACAGGAGATGGGCATCAAGCGCATCATCGAAACCGCCCAGAAAATGGGTATCAACAGTCCGCTGGATGATACACCAGCCCTTGCCTTGGGTTCAAGCGATGTCAACCTGCTTGAAATGGCTTGCGCATACAGCACTATTTCAAACAATGGTAAGCACCACGACCCGGTATTGGTTACCAAGATTGTGGACCATGACGGAAAGGTGGTATATGAAGGTCCTTCTACAGAAGAGCAGGTGATTCCTTACAAGAGCGCCTTCCTGATGCAGCAGCTGCTCCAGGGCGGTATGAAGGAGCCGGGCGGTACATCGCAGAGCCTTTGGGGCTATGTGGGCAACTACCGTGACACCGAATTTGGCGGAAAGACGGGTACGACCAACAACCACTCAGACGCCTGGTTCATGTGTGTAAGTCCTAAACTGGTGGTTGGTGCCTGGGTAGGCGGCGAATACCGCTGTCTCCACTTCCGCACCGGAGCCTTGGGTCAGGGTTCCCGAACAGCATTGCCTATATGTGGTTACTTCATGCAGTCAGTCTTCGGCGATCCTGCCTTCCAGCAGTATCACGCCAAGTTCGACAAGCCTCAGGATGGCGATATTACACGAGATATGTATATCTGCGCAAGCTATGCACCAAAACCAAAGGTAGATACTACCCGTGTGGATAGCACCGCATTCACAGAGGAAATCATCCTCGACGAAAACGGCAATCCAATTACCAAGGAGGTTCCTGCAGTCAAGTCGGAAGGAGAATCTTCTGCTTCAGGAGCTACAGAAGAAAAGAAAGAGAAGAAGAAGACAAAGCCAACAGAACAGCCTGTCAACTTCGACGACCTTTAAAAATAAAATATGATTGATCTCGACAATGCGGAGCTGCAGAATGCACTCCAAATCATACAGTTTACCCGTCGTTCGCTTTTCCTCACCGGAAAGGCGGGGACGGGTAAATCTACTTTTCTGCGGTACATCGCAGCCAATACCAAGAAGAAACACATCGTTCTGGCACCTACAGGCATCGCAGCCATCAATGCCGGCGGAAGCACCCTGCACAGTTTCTTCAAGCTGCCCTTCCACCCCCTGCTGCCCAACGACAGTATGTATTCCGTGCGCAACATCCGGAATACATTGAAGTATAATTCCGAGAAAATCAAGATTATCCGTGAAGTGGAACTCATCATCATCGATGAGATCAGTATGGTGCGTGCCGACATCATCGATTTCATCGACAAGGTGCTGCGTGTGTATTGCCGCAATATGAGGGAGCCGTTCGGTGGAAAGCAACTTCTGCTGGTGGGCGACATCTATCAGTTGGAACCGGTGGTAAAGGAGGAGGACCGCAAACTGCTGAATCCTTTCTATCGCAGCAGCTTCTTCTTCGATGCCAAGATCTTCCAGCAGTTCCAGCTCGTCAGCATCGAACTCAAGAAAGTTTATCGCCAGAGCGACCCTGTCTTCATCGGCATCCTCGACCATATCCGAACCAGTCAGGCACAGAGTCAAGACCTTCAGCTGCTCAACCAGCGGGTGGGTGCCCAGCTCGACGAGAGTGATTCCAAGCTTGCCATCACCCTCTCCACCCGCCGTGACACCGTGGATTTCATTAACGAAAACCAGCTCAAACTCCTGCCAGGAGAGCCTACACTCTTCCGGGGCAATATCCAGGGCGAGTTTCCGGAAAGCAGTCTGCCTACCCCTATCGAACTGTACCTGAAGACCGGAGCACAGATTATCTTTATCAAGAATGATATTGAGCACCAATGGGTGAACGGTACTCTGGGCACCATCATCGGGTTCGATGATGAAGATGATGCCAAGATATATGTGCGCACCGAGAATGGACAGGATGTGATGGTGGAACCAGCCGCCTGGAGCAACATGCGCTATCATTTCAATGAGGTGGAAAAGAAGATTGAGGAAGAGGAAATAGGCAGATACGAACAATATCCTATCCGACTTGCCTGGGCAATTACCGTACACAAGAGCCAGGGTCTGACTTTCAATCAAGTCAAGATAGATTTCACGGGAGGAGTTTTTGCAGGTGGTCAGACCTATGTGGCATTATCCCGCTGCACCAGTCTGGAGGGAATCAGTCTGCAGGAGCCTATCCGCCCCAGCGAGATATTCGTGCGCAACGAGGTGAAGCAGTTTGCCCGCCAGTATAACAATCAGAATACCATCCATACGGCGCTGACGCAGAGCAAGGCAGACAGACAGTATCACGATGCCGTAAAAGCGTATGACAAGGGTGACATGCAAACCGCCCTGGATAATTTCTTCCTCGCCATCCACAGCCGTTACGACATCGAGCATCCGCTAGCCAAGCGCTTCATCCGCAAGAAGCTGAACAAGGTGAATGAGTTGCAGGCAGAGAACGAGCGTTTGCGTGAAGTTATCAAGCAGAAGGATGAAGAAAAGAAGAAGCAGGAGAAATTCCTGAAGCGCCTAGCCACGGAGTATGTCATCATGGGCAAGGAATGTGAGAAGGAGGGCATGAAAGAAGCTGCCATCACCAATTACAGGAAGGCGCTCACCCTCTATCCTAGCCATCCCGAGGCAAAGAGAAGGCTGAAGCATCTCAACGAATAATCATAAAAAATGTGGTTGACAAAACGGAAAACAAATCCGTTTTATCAACCACATTTTTTTATTGATTAAAATCTAACCTCATAGGTCTTTCCCTTCTGGGTCTTCATCTTCTTCACTTTATCTCCATATCTTACCTGACAAGGTTCGCCGGAGCCGGAGAGGATGACAGCCTTGGTAAGGCGGCCGTTGTCCCAATAGATATCCACCGTGAAGTTGCCCTTGGCACGGAGACCCTTGATGGAACCCTTCTGCCATGCATCAGGCAGGGCTGGCAGGAGATGGATGAAGCCCATGTGACTCTGCATCAGCATCTCGGTGATACCCGCTGTTCCGCCAAAGTTACCGTCAATCTGGAATGGAGCGTGCGTATCCCAGAGATTATCCAATGTACCATTCTTCAGCAGATTGCCATAAAGCTTGTAGGCATGATTGCCATCATGCAGACGAGCCCACTGGTTCAGCTTCCAACCCATAGACCATCCCGTGGCACCATCGCCACGATGCTCCAACACCACCTTGGAAGCCTTCGCCAGCACAGGAGTGGTGATAGGAGAAATGGTGCGGCCCGGATGCAGACCGAAAAGATGGTTCACATGGCGATGCTCATCCTTAGGATCATCTATATCCTTCGACCACTCCATCAACTGACCATAGCGGCCAATCTGATAAGGAGCAATGTGCTTCAGGGCATCTTCCCACTGCTTGCGATCCTTGGCATCCTTGCCCAGAATCTTGCTCGCCTCTACGGCATCGAGCAGAATCTCACGAATCACGGCATGAGCGAAGGTGGCACCCTCGTCTATCGGTCCGTGCTCCGGAGAGGTGGAAGGAGCCGCTGTATAGACGCCATCCTTGCGATGCCACAGATAATCTGTTGCGAAATTAGCACTTCCCTTGATGATATCGTAGGCTGTCTCGCTCAGGAACTTCTTATCGCGGGTATAGTCGTAATAATCCCAGAGATGGGTAGCCAACCATGGACCGGCAAATGGAGAGAAGTTCCAAGACATATCCTCGCTTGACAGCGGAGAGGTAAAACCGAAGATATTGCTGGATACAGATGTGGTCCAGCCACGGGTACCATAATATGACTTGGCAGTCTTTTCACCCGGCTTCACCTGTGTCTGGATAAAGTCGAAGAGCGGAAGCTCGCACTCGCTCAGGTTGGTGGTGCAGGCTGGCCAATAATTCATCTGAAGATTGATGTTGTTATGGTAGTCAACACGCCAAGGACCATCCACGTTGTTGTGCCATACACCCTGCAGGTTGGCTGGCATGTTGCCAGGACGGGAAGAGGCGATGAGCAGATAGCGGCCAAACTGATAGTAGAGCTGCTCCAGATAGAAATCCTTGGCACCCTTGCGATAGTTGGCCAGGCGCTGGTCTATAGGCATATCGTTGGCTTTATCTACATCGTTCAGGTTCAGACTTACCCGATTGAACAGGCGGCTGTAATCCTTGTAATGCTCATCGAGCAACTGCGCATAGCTCTTGCCTTCAGCCTTGCTTACCCAATCCTGGGTGGTAGCCAGCGGATCCACGCCCACATAGGTCTTAGGATCATTGTAATCAGGGTTATTGTTTGCCTTATAATCGGTATCGGCAGAAATGAGGAAAACCACCTCATCAGCCCCTTTCACGGTCAGTTTTCCGCCTTCGTTAGAGAGGCTACCGCCCTTGTTGATGGCACGGATGCGGACGGCATACTGCATATCGTTGTTATCGAGACGGGCATCCCAAAGCAAGCCGTTTCTGCCATCAGCCACCAGTCTGCCCGTAGAAACAGGGTTAGGCGCATAGGAGAACACGAGATTCTGCTTGCCCTGACGGGAAGCCTTATAGCGGATAGCCATCACATTGGCTGGGTAAGAGATGAAATACTCACGCTGGTATCTTACGCCATCCTTGACAAAGGAAACCGAAGCCAAGGCTGAATCAAGCGACAAGGCACGGCGATATTTCGACATGCCCACAGTGCTCAGTCCCGTCTCGATATACGCCTCGCCCATTGTGGTAAAGCTACCGAAGCGGAATGGGTCCTCGGCATAAGATTCGTAAGGCACAGGACTGTTGAAGTTCTTGCGGGTGAGCTGGGATGCCTTTTCCCAATCGTTGGCAGCGAAGGCATCTCTGATTTTCTGCATCACATGGGCAGAATTCTTGTTCACATTCCAATAATAGGCAGCACCCTTCCTGGTGTTCGGACCGCCACGCCAGAGTGTCTTCTCATTCAACGTGATGCGCTCAGCTTCCACGGAACCCAGGATGTTGGCACCGATGCTGCCATTACCGATAGGCAACGACTTAGACTCCCAATCAGGATCAGGATTGCGGGCGGTATCACCAGCCGAGATAGGCTTCTTGTGCGTCCATTTCTCAGGATGGCCACCATACCAGATCTGCTGTCCCTTCAGGGTGACAGGCGTGTCGAACCAATAAGATAACTGTGTCTGATGCTGTGCTGAAGCCTGAAGTGCCCCCAGCATAGCGAAAGTTAGGATAGTTGTAATTTTCTTACTCATGGTTTTATAAATTTACGTATCATGTTATTTTCAGAATCTTTGGTACAAAAATACAATTATTATCCGAGATTACAAAATATATCATAAAAAAAAACGAGGAAAACTAGCATTTTTTTTAATACTAGCTGTCCTCGTTTAGTTATTACTCTGATAATTTCTCAGAATATCATTCGATTATACTCTGCTTAATACCACTGCACGGCATTAGAATAGCCGCTTCGCTTGTCATACTTCAAGGCATCCGTCAATGTGGCTGCATTGCATCGGAAGGTGAAGTTGTAGCTGGTGTATGGTGCAAGTACCACCGAACAGCTCATGTTGAAGCAGTGGAGGTCGCGCGCCAGACTGGCTGTGGTCATACTGATTTTCGAGTTATCGAAATCGTAACCAGAAGAGAAGCTGATGTTCCAGCCGTCGCTGATGCGGATGTTACCACTCATGTTCAGCGTCTGGGTGAACTTATATGGATAGCGCATTGTCTTCTCGTTGAACTTCTCACGGCGGGTATCCTCACGCATGGTGACACCATATCCAAAGGTGAGTGACCAAGGCATCTTGAATGCCATGTAGCCATCCGAATCAGTCTTGGCCTTTCCGCCTCCGCTCTTCTTGGCAGCCGTCTTACCCTTTTCTATATTATCATCCACGTTGCTCTCGATGTCGGTATCCAAGCCTTCATCATCGTCGCCCTTACGCTTGTTCTTATCGCGGTCGTCCTCATCGCTGCCGCCACCGAAGAGTTTCTTCAGTTTTTCCGGATTCAGCGTGAACGAGAAGTTCTGCGACATACCTTGGAATCGTCCGAATCGACCTTTGCCCCACTCTGTGTGGTTACCCACATACACGTTGCCTTTATCGTCCATCTCGTAGGCATAGGTAGCGAACACGGCATTCATATTGAATGTATAGTTCTTCCACCACTTCAGGCGCAGGTTGATGTTCATATCACTCCAAGGGCGCACCTTGGCTGCGGTGTTATAGCTCATGTTGATATCGAACGCATCAATGAGGCTCACCTTCTTCAAGCTGTCGTTCTTATCCCTCCATTTCATTTCCAGGTTGTTGCCCAGGGTAAACGAGATGTTCCCGCTCTTTCCCTTGCCCGGCACACCATAGAGGGCGTTCTGATAAGGCGAATAACTTACCAGCGACACATTGCCGTCGGCATCGGTCTTCTGATAAGTATCCCAATAGCCATAGCGAGACGCTCCGAAATCTGGCGCATAACTGAAATTCACCGTTGGGGTGATGACGTGGCGGATCCTGTCTATCCTATTGCCGAACAACTTGCGATTAGGAATCCAGAAGCCGTAAAGCTTCGTACTCATTCCCACACTCATGTTCCAGTTATATACGTTGTGGAAGCCGTAAGTAGTATCGCACACCTCTTTCTGCGCAGTGGCATCCCACGATTTCTCCACCTTGTTGGTGTACATACGGTCGGTGAAGTTGAACGACGGCGTTACATTCAGATACTTGAAGAGGGTGAAGGATGCACTCACCGGAATCTGATGCTGCCATCCGTTGCGCCAGTCCTTGATCAGGGAGCTGTGCATCAGCTTATCCTCCTTGGTATTGATGCTGTTGGAGATGTGACCCGTATAGCTCATGGCAATCTTCTCGTACCATTTCTCGTCGCCCACCATCTTCTTTCTGCGGAACGGATAGAAGCGCGAGATGCTGATGTTCAGGTCGGGCAGCGTCATGGCTATCGACGAGTCGCGCATATTCTGCGAGAGGTTGGCGGTAGAGCTGAGCGACATTCCGATGCTCGAGAAGTTGGTACTCCAGCTTACGGAAGAGGTTCTCGTACTCTGCGTCATCGTCTGCGGATTGTAGAGCGAGTTGAGGTTGTTGCGCTCGTAGCTCGATGTGGCGAAGTTGACGCTTGCCGAAAGCGAACTGAACGGATTTGCCTTGGAATCCTGTCGGTGACTCCACTGTACCTTGAAACTCTCCTGCTTGGTGAAGTCAGGCATTCCCTTGTCACCTGTCTGCGTATCCTGGTAACTGAAGAAGAAGGAACCGGAATACTTGTATCGCTTGCGGTAGTTGCTGGCTGCAGAAAGTCCCCACGAACCCTTGGTGTAGATTTCTCCCAGCAGTTTCAGATCCCACTTGTCGCTGATGGCGAAATAATATCCACCGTCACGGAGATAGAAACCGCGGTCGCTCTCATCACCATAGGTAGGCATGATGAAACCGCTGCTGTAGCTCTTGGTGAACGGGAAGAATCCGTATGGGATACCCAGCGGCATCGGCACATCGCAGACCACGAGATAGGCGGGACCGAAGATGACATCCTTGCCCGGGCGCACCTTGGCTCTGGAGAGCGAGATGTAGAAGTCGGGATGCGGATCATCGCAGGTGGTATATCTGCCATGCTGCAGATAGATGACACCCGAAGAATCTCGCTTCGACTTCATACCGGTGAGGAATCCATCCTGCTGCTCGGTATATACATTATTAATAAGGGCCTTCTTGCTCTTGAAGTTGAACTTGATGGTATCGGTATCATAGGTATCATTGCCCATCTTGAAGACCGGTTTTCCCTTGATGCCTCCATCAGCCATCGAGTCCTTGGTACCGCTGGCTCTCACATTGCTCTTGTCCAGATCCATGGAGATGCGGTCGGAGGTAAGATCCATGTTCTCGTACTTCACGTTCGAGTTTCCATAGAGATGCGCCACCTTGTGGTGGGCATCATATACCAGCGAGTCGTCGGCCTGATACTGTACTGGTGCGTCGATGCCACCCGACTTCTTTCTGTTGATACTGTCGAGTCGGATACTGTCATCCACCACCTTATTATGTTTCCATATAGCCTTCTGCAGCGAGTCCATCTGGGTGGTATCGGTCTCCGTACTGATGATTTCATTGCCGAGCGAATCGACAAAGACGGAGTCCCCCACAGCCACGGCAGTAGAATCCACCTGAGCCTTCTTGTCTTTCTTTTTAGAAGGCATACCCGGGTTTGCAACCATCATGGCAGCGATGGATGCAAACATCAGAACAGCTATAGTTGATTGTTTTCTCATTCAGAATAAATATTCGAGTTTCATAAACCCGATAAAACTTCAGAAAATTATATTTTATTTTCAAACATCCGCTCCCATTCCTGGAAGCGCTTTACTCCTTCCTCGCCAAACTTAGCGAGACTTTTCTCTGCCTTTTCGATACTCTTTTCTTTGTCGAGATGAGTCTTGCTGAAGAATTTGTCAGCATAGCAGATTACCTTCTCCTCCATGGTTTCCGGCAGAAAATCCTGGTGAGGCAGTGGCAGTTGCTGCTTCTCGATCTGCTCTTTCGTAATGCCGGCACCGGTGTGGCGCTCGCATACCCGAGCATATCGCTCATATCCTTCCTTGCGCAGCAGTTCGGCACCCAGTCGGCCATGACAGATGTAAGGCTGCGAACCGAAACAATGAATGCCAGGAGCATCGGTCTGGAAGATTCCGATGTCATGAAGCATGGCTGCTTCTTCTATAAACCGGGCATCCAGATGCAGTTCGGGATGAGACGAAACAATCTGTAGCGCTTTTCGCGCTACAGATTGACTATGTGTGATGAGGATACGGCGAAGCTCCGTATCCTCAGGATAATACTTATCAATAATTGCTTGATAATCCATAAATTCAATGTTTACTCAGCGTTGCGCTCAATGTAAGCGATGACATCACCCTTGCGGATCTTGCTGCCCTGCTTAGCATTGATTTCCACGAGCTTACCACCCAAAGCGGCAGGAACTGTCTCAAACTCACCCCATGGAGCGAGGATGTAACAGAAGGCATCACCTTCCTTGTACTCCTTACCGATGAATGGCTCTACAGCTGGCTGGCACTCGCCCTCGCCCTGGAACTCCCAGAAAATCTGACCGGCTACTGGTGCTACGATAGCATCAGCCTTGGCATGCTTGAACTCTGCGAGCTGAGCTGGAGTCAAGGTGCTGCCAAGCTTGGCATCCTTTGCCTTCTGGAGGTCAGCCAGGAAGTTCTTCTTTGCCTGACCGCTCTTGAAGTTGCGATACTGCTCTGGGTGCATAGCGAGTTCGAAGAGTTCCTCATCGTCCTGACCATACTCCCAACCGTTCTCGTCCATCTCCTTCTTGAAGTCGTCGAGTGCATTAGTAAGCAATGTATGAGCATCTACATCTGTAAACTCACGCCCCTGCTTCTTGGCAAGCTCTACGAGTTCTGGATCAATCTTTCCAGGAATCTTACCACTCTTACCGAGGATCATACCCCACATAGAATCATCCATCATTACGAAGCGGCCCTTGCCCTGCTCCATGGTGAGGAGGTTCATCAATGAGATGTTCTTTACATACTGGCTGAATGGTGTTACCAATGGAGGATAACCTACGCGTGGCCATACATACTCTACCTCGTCGAAGAGCTTGATCAGGAGGTCGTCCATAGACAACTCTTCCTCACCCTTCTTCTTGCGGATATTGTTGATGGTCTGACGCATACCGCCGAGGTCTGCCATCATAGAACCCATCATACCGCCAGGGAGACCGCAACCGAGCAACAATGAAGACATGATCTTGTTACCTGGGTTGATGAAGTAGCCGAGCCACTCGTCGATGAACTCCTGAGTCATGGCACGAGCCTTCATATAAGCGCTCATATTGATCTCAGGCACCTCAAAGCCCTCGTTCTTCAACATGCTGATAACAGAGATAACGTCTGGATGAACCTTACCCCATGACAATGGCTCGATGGCTGTATCGATGATGTCGGCACCATTGTTGCAGACCTCGAGGATAGAAGCCATAGAGAGACCAGGACCAGAGTGACCGTGGTACTGGATGATGATCTCAGGATACTTGTCCTTGATCATCTTGGTAAGCTTACCGAGGAATGCAGGCTGACCGATACCAGCCATATCCTTCAAGCAGATTTCCTCAGCACCGGCAGCGATGAGCTGGTCGGCGATGTTCATATAATATTCGAGTGTATGTACTGGAGAGTTGGTGATACAGAGCGCACACTGTGGAGTCATGCCACCTTCCTTAGCCCACTTGATAGAAGGAATGATGTTACGAACATCGTTCAAGCCATCGAAGATACGGGTGATGTTGGTACCCTGCTTAGCCTTTACCTTGTACATGAGGGCACGTACATCGTCTGGCACAGGATACATACGAAGAGCGTTCAATCCACGGTCGAGCATGTGAGTCTTGATGCCCACCTCGTTGAATGGCTTACAGAATGCACGAACTGCATCATTAGGATTCTCGCCAGCGAGGAGGTTAACCTGCTCGAAAGCACCACCATTGGTCTCTACACGGCTAAAGCAACCCATTTCAATGATAACTGGGGCAATCTTAGCCAACTGATCCTTACGTGGCTGGAACTTACCAGAACTCTGCCACATGTCTCGGTAAACGAGACTGAACTGAATTTTCTTCTTCATTCTTATTATTAAATTTTTTATTTCCTAAATTTATATATAAAATAATGTGTATCTCCTGCCCCGAGCCTTCTATCCAGCCAAGACATTCTATACCAAGGTGCAAAATTAGACAAAAAATTCGAGAAATCAGTCATTTCCCACAATTTATTATGGTTTCGGCACTGAAATTATTAATTATTAACTCACTTGCGTAGAGCCAAAGGTACAGGGCTGTTATGTTTCACCAGGCTAATATCCATACGCCCTGAAAGGGCAAAAGCTCCTAGCCCAGGGCATCACCCTGGGTTACAACAGGCTCAAACCATACGCCCTGAACCAACGGTCACCGGCGCGTAGCGGAAAGGTAAAGGGCAAAAGCTTTCCCTTAACACAAACTTTTAAAGCGAAAACAACAAAAAATCGCCGTAAAATTTTGTATTGTCTGCTTTTCTCAGTATCTTTGCATCCGTTTTTGAAATTTAGTTCAATCAATAGGATAATACAAAAAAACAGATATGACAAATAATACGAACAAGCACACCTTGCCAATCTGGACAGAGGTGGAATACACAGCATTATGTAAGAACCCGTATCTATCTACTCCTTTCTTCATCCCAAAGGAATCGAAGGTTTTCCTTTGCAAGGAAGACGGAAGCAGAGAGGAACAGAGAATGATCTTCCTGGTCTTCAAATCTACTGCTGCCGCAGAAGAGGAAGAATGGGAAGATGACCCAATGCCGGGAGAAATGTGGATAAAACCTCTGGAAGATGATGATACCGAGGTATATGAACCTGCCAAGGTTATCTATCTGGGACAGGACATCGATGATTTTATCCAGGTGACCAGCGAGGACGAAAACACCATCACCTTTGACATCTACTGGCGCCATGGCGACGTGAAGGTAGAAAAGGCGGAGAAGACCGACGATGGCTTCGTCTGCAAGAAGGAGGACTTCGGTGACGAAGGCTTGCGCCTTACTCTGATTCCGGAAGAGGGAAATCCTTTCTCTCTCAATATTCAGATTCCATACATCGGTTTCTCGCTCTACGACAGCGAGGGCAACAAGGTACACAATGAACTGGAGGTGGCTCACGACAAGGTAGATGAGTATAGCTACGAATTTGTTGGTGATGACAACAACGACCGCTTCACCTTGCAGTTGGACGACAACAAACTGGTTTATATCTGCGTGCTCCGTCACGAGGATGCCCAGCTGGTGGTTCGCGACCAGCGCCAGCGCCTTGCCGTAGTAGATCAGATTCCGTCTGAGGGAAAATTGAGCGAGCTGATGATGAATGCCCATTCTGCCCTGATCAAGAACAAGAACTACCGTTGGCGCATCAACATTGCCGGCAGCAGCATCACCCACGAGGTGGAACTGGAGATTACCCCAGAAAGTCTCGTTGCCTTCATCAAGGAGCAGATGGCAAAGGGCATCGACATCGATACCCTGGGACAGAGCCTCATTGCCATGGAGCAGAAGTATGCCTTCCAGTGGTTCTGGCTGAAGGACAGCGACTGGAGCCATGATGATCCGATGTTCGATATGTTCATGAACCAGCTTGTAGCTTTCTCGTATGTAAGCCAGAAGCCTATCCAGGGCGACCAGTTGCAGGCTCGCAACAACAAGCGCAAGATCAAGCGTTGCGCCAAGCTCATCAAGGCTCACCAGAAGGGCGAGATCAGCCTTTGGGAAGAGGATGAGGAGCAGCGCAAGGAGATTCTCCATCTCTTCAGCACCTTCCACAGTCCTTTCGTAGAGATTCTGGAGTCATTGAAGGATGAAGAAACTGAAGAAGAAGCATAAAATATAATGAGAGAGGGTGCGTCATAAGTCCATGACGCACCCTCTTCTTATAGCCTAAAATTGTTGTTTTTATCTGAAAATAAAGACATTTTATTCCACATTATTTTGCATATACCATTTTTTTTCGTAACTTTGCCAAAAATTCAATAAAAGCAACAACATGAAATACCCTATAGGAATACAAGACTTTGAAAAAATCAGAAATGACGGTTATGTCTATCTTGACAAGACAGACTTGATTTATGATTTAGTACACAATGGGCATATATACTTTCTGAGTCGTCCAAGACGATTCGGAAAGTCATTGTTGATTTCTACCCTGGAATGCTACTTCCAAGGAAAGAAAGAACTGTTTAAAGGACTTGCCATCGATTCATTAGAAAAAGAATGGAAGCAATACCCTGTTTTCCATATAGATTTCAACGGCAAGGATTTCACACAAGCAGGCGAATTGGAAAAGACTTTGCTGACTTTTGTTGAAAAACAAGAATTGATTTACGGAAGAGACCCATTAGCCACCACCTTGGGAGACCGTTTCATGGCTGTATTGAGAATTGCCCACGAAAAGACAGGACTGGGCGCCGTAGTCTTGATCGATGAATATGACAAGCCTTTACTGGATGTTTTGGACACAGGGTTAAAGACCTTCGATTCTGAAGGCAACGAGCGATTACTGGAAGATAGACACCGTGAAATCATGAAAGGATTCTATAGTGTTTTCAAGGCAGCTGACAGAGATCTGAAATTCGTGTTATTAACAGGTGTTACCAAGTTCTCGCAAGTAAGCGTATTCAGCGGTTTCAACCAACCTGACGACATCAGTATGGACGACCGCTACGAGGCACTTTGCGGAATCACAGAGGAAGAATTATACTCAACCTTCGATGAACAAATCAAGGCAATGTCCGTAAGATATAAAGTATCTGAAGATGAGATGAAACATCGACTCAAGCGCAAGTATGACGGTTATCATTTCAGCCCAAGCATGCTCGACATCTACAACCCGTTCAGCATCTTGAACTCACTGAGCAAGAAAATCCTAAGTGATTTCTGGTTCCGTACAGGTTCGCCTACTTATCTGGTCCGCTTATTAGCTCACTTCGACGAAAATCTCAATGAACTGACAGGAAAATACTATCCTACCAGCAGTTTTATAGATTACAAGGCTGATACCGAGGCTCCCCTACCGATGATCTATCAGAGTGGTTATCTCACCATTAAGGATTGGAATATGGATACCGATTCCTATCTCTTGAATTTTCCAAACGACGAGGTAAAAGCAGGTTTCGTAACCATGGTGGCAGCCAATTATCTGAAACCCAAAGAGTCACCAGATGCATGGGTTATAGAGGTAGTAAGCACTATGAAGACGGGAGATTGCGACAAATTGGAGAAGCTACTCACATCCTTCTTCGCCAGCATACCCTATAGCCAACGACGCAAAGATGACGAGCGGGAAAAAGAACGATACTTCCAATATACCTTCTATCTGGTGATTCGCATG
>NZ_QUCG01000170.1:0-316 GCF_003473645.1 Prevotella sp. AM23-5
AATATACCTTCTATCTGGTGATTCGCATGATAAGCTGCTTTACCGTCCTAATAGAAAAGGAGCAAAGTGAAGGACGAGTTGATTGCATTGTTGAGACCCCAATGTTTGTTTACATCTTCGAATTTAAGCGTGATGGTTCAGCTTCTGAAGCTTTGAAGCAAATCGAGGAAAAAGGATATGCCCGTGAGTATGCTACAGACAACAGAACGATTTACCAGATTGGCTGCAACTTCTCGTCTAAGACGGGAACGATTGACGATTGGAAATCAAAAGCATCCTCCAACTCTCTCATCTGATAATGATGTAAATATAGTTC
>NZ_QUCG01000170.1:326-1211 GCF_003473645.1 Prevotella sp. AM23-5
TGATAATGATGTAAATATAGTTCTATATTCAACTCAATCTTCTCAAACGCCCGAAAAATGGGAATTGCAGAGATGTGATATTTTCCCTTAAGGATTTTTATTTTTTTCCTTAAGGGAAAATTTATTTTTCCTTAAGGGTTTTTATTTTTATCCTTAAAGGCTTTTTTCCTTCACCCGCATACTGTTAAGATAATTTAAGCACAGACAAGTTATGTACAACGGCAGAAAGATGGCTATACGTTGGCTTTAAATAGCAGTATAAGATAAAAAAATCCCCATCCTGCTTTTTCAAGCTGGATGGGGATTTTGCTTATGCAATAAGGGTTATCTTCAGTTAGGCGTCCCGACGGATTTGCAATCCGTCGTAAAAAAAGGTTCGACCTATTAAGCCGGGGGATTTGTAATCCCCCTATCCCATCGAAATGCCGGCTACAGTCTGGGGGCTGGGGATAACATATCCCCAGAGCATAAAGAGGTTAGGACATTTTTGACGGCGGATTACAAATCCGCCGGGACGCCTAACGGAGGACGGGCATATCCGGCGCTATGGACTAGACGAAATATCCTTCTAAATATTTGGTATTTTGAATTATTTTCAGTATCTTTGCAAGCAAATGTTTTAATGAAATAGTAAATGATTATACAGTAAAAACCCAAAATGTTGAAACAGAAAAAACATCGAAAGATTCCGGCTCTGGCAGCTGGTACTACGCTCGTGGCAGCGATGACCCTGATGGCTTCCTGCTCCACAGACTACGAAGACAAGATTGTGTACAACGACATCCAGCAGCCATTCCAGCAGAACTTCAAGAAAGACACCGTGGCTTTCGACAAGCTGCCGGCTGAGTTCGCCAAGCACATCCTGAATCTATCAGACCCTTCAAC
>NZ_QUCG01000171.1:0-1178 GCF_003473645.1 Prevotella sp. AM23-5
ATCGGCTGAAACCCCGATAAACACTGGGGGTGCGAGAGGTGAAGAGTTACGCACTACTCTTCACCACTTTTCACCCCTCTTCACCTTCGGATTGCGCCCGGAATTGAAGTGGTAGCTCGTCCTGTTCGGTCGGGGGGCTGAAACCACTTTTTTATGTCCCACAAATTTCACAGATTTTCCGTAAGCGGCTCCGCGTGAAGAGTGGTGAAGAGTGGCGTAAACTCTTCACACGTGCAAGTTCTTAAACTACAGGTATTTATGACCTTCCTGTGAAGAGTGAAGAGTGCTTTTGAAAGTGGCTTGCTATTTTTATTTCTTAATCACCTTCAGAACCTGGTCGGCAAGGCTTCTCATTCCCTTGATTGTTGGGTGACCGTTCTTCTTGTCTATGTCATGAAGGGCGATGACCGGAACCTGATAGGTCTTGCAGATCTTTTTTACTGACTCGTTGATCTCATCCTTCAGCTCTGAGTTCAGAATGAAGTAGATATCTACATTCGGATGGCGCTGACGGAGATCGGAAAGCAACTTCGCCAGGGCAGGACGGAAACAGTAGAGGTCGGCACGCTTCCAGTTGCTGTACTGGTAATTGCCGATAGGGGCATTTGCCCAACTGTCGTTCGTTCCGCCGCAAATCAAGATGATGTCCGGATTGCCCAGCAGGGTAGTGCGGTTGATGAATGAACGGTCGCTGTAATCCTCATCGCGGTAGCCGGTGTTGCAGATGGTGGAACCGGAATAGGAATTGATGTTGCCCATCTTGTAACCCCCTTCCTTGATAACCTCCCACCACCAGGTTTGCTCCACTTTGTTGACATCGGTTGCTTTTTGAACCGCCGTGGTGTACCAGGTGGCATATCCCTTTGGGATGAAACCTTCGAAAGTTGAATACGAGTCGCCGAGCACGGCAACAGTCTGCTTCGCCTGTGCCAGCAGGGGCATCAGGGCGAAGATAAAGAGGCAGACGATAACTGATAATCTTTTCATGACGTTTTTTATATAGTTTGATTTTTTAATGTGATCCTCTTTTGGGATAGGGTTTGAAACCCGATTGCAAAGATACGATATTATTTGTGGATATACAAATGTTTGGGGCTATAAATTTATACGAAATCCTTCTGAATGCATATAGAATGATATTATTATTTTAATAAACCTAAAATCCGCAACTATCATCC
>NZ_QUCG01000172.1:0-1161 GCF_003473645.1 Prevotella sp. AM23-5
AGTCGGTGCTGGGAGAATCAAGTAATGATTTGGCTACTCTTTGCAAGTCCGCCAAGATAAATATGTGGGCAAAATACAAACCAACATGTTACCCTTCACCATTTCCCGATGATTGGTATAGGGCTAGGGACGGGAACTATGGAATTTCTGTTCCAAACTATAACACTCTAGAGTCTTTGTACAATGCTTATTTTATAGATGGTGACGAAAATCACGATAACGGATATTCGTATGAGAGACCTTCGGGAGGAAGCGCAGAGCCTTATCGCTTGGGTGATTTTAGAGGATACAATAGTAAAGCTACTAGTCCAATTTTTGGTTTTAGTGCTACAGTAAGGACTACATCCAATAGCGGTGTGTCGGGGTCTTGTGGATTCCGCAGACCGTCCGTAGGTGAAGATGATAGAGTTAACCTAGAAGATATTGGTATAACGAAAGATTGTTATTTCGGCTTCGCTCTGTTCAAAAAAGGGAAACCTGTTTATTTTAGGACGGAATCAAACACTGTAAGCAATGGTAATTTTCAGGTGCAAATCGGTGGAAATGGTTCTAATTTAGCTACAGGAACTTACGTTGCCATTCCTTTTCTTTCCACTGCTAAGTATGACACTAGTAACAGACCTAATTTTGTAGCAGGAAGTTGGTATCCGATTCCTACAGCAGTGCCAAACGATGTGATAATAGAAACAACTCAGAACGCTTATTTGCGAGACTTGAAGTTAAGTTATTACCCGTCAACCAAAGAGGTTAAATTGAAGAATGTTGGTTCTACGACATATAAAAGAATCTATATTGATATTAGGTTCTCTACAAGTACTCAAATGACTGCTTTCCAATTTGGCGAGTATAGGGCTGTAGCCAACAAAGATATTGCACCTAATGAGATTATCACAGTTGATATAGGTAGATATGCCTTACTAGAAGGGAAAAGTTATAAAGCTATGCTTTACGCAGCAAATACGTTTGTTGACCAGATACTCTTGCCATCTAATTCGGAAATGTAAGGCTAAGGTGTTAGGTTATTCCGATTAAACACTGTTGAGATTGGGATGGAAGCAAATGGTGCTGAGTTGTTTGGTGGTAGTCTATATTATCATCGTGGTGTGCCAGGATGGACGAAGATATAAGTTGGTATAATAATTCCTCTTATATCCTTGCATA
>NZ_QUCG01000173.1:0-1159 GCF_003473645.1 Prevotella sp. AM23-5
ATCTCGGCAAACAGAAAAATGCTTTTCGATGTATCGAACATTGGGGTCATCGGATGGAAGCACCATCTTCAAAGCCCGATACTTCAAATCTGCCTCCTCCCAATCTTGATGCTCTCGCCATTGGGTGAGATTGCCCCAAATGGAGAGAACAAGAGATAGAGCCAAGCCACCAATGAAAAGAAGAACACACTTTGAAGTTGGCTCGAAGCGATGGGTAACAACTTTCTTCAGAGGTGTATTACCCATTGCGTGAAGTTTGTCCTGCACATTTTTTGATGTGGCATTCAGCTCTTGTTTCACCTGATTAACAGTATCAAGCAAGAGTTTACTTCGTTGTTCATCTTTGCTTGCTTCTTTTTTGGTAAGGTCGGTAAAAATGCAGATAGCTTCTCTTAATCTTACCAATTTGTCAATAGCATCCCCTTCTTTTACAGCCATAGCAAGAATAGCTTTTTCAAGTTTGCTAGTATCAACACTTACAGAGGCCGGAGTGCTTTCCGCCTCTGTATTCTTTGGTGAGGCAGAAAGTTCATCGACTTTTTGCTCCAATCTCTCAACTGTGCCGTAGATGGCTTCTAACATTTCTTCTTTCATCTTTCTTATGTTGTTTGAATGGTTTGTAACTTGCATCAAAGGCTAAAGCCTCTTCTGCGTTTCTTCTTTTTCTTCTTGACTGATTCATCCTCTGGGAATGGCTCAAAGGTCTGAGCATTGGCTGGAGCAAAAAGTCCAATGGAAGAAATACCATCCCAAGGGTCCTGGCTGCTCTCCGATATGGATGGCACCTGCTCATATTGCTGAGCAGAGCTGGCTCTTGCTGATAAAAGGTTCTCCGTTCCCTCAAATCTCGCATCCAACTTGCCAAAGCTGTATTCTCGGCTAATCTGCGTACCCTTGAAGCTATATCCGTCCTTACAGAATCGGATACCTTGCACCTTGGTTCTTCTCTCCTTGTCCTTATAGACTAACTCCAAGAGAACACCTCGTTTTGCAAGTTCATTCTTGAACTTCTGCCAACTACCTGCCGTTCGCAATACACTCTTAATTGCATTATGAATCTCATATTTGGCTCGCTCGGCATTGCGTAACTTGCGTGTATTAGTCTTACTCTTGTCCGTTCCATAGGTCAGTCCATACTTGGATTTTAGAGCCTTGGTCA
>NZ_QUCG01000174.1:0-1120 GCF_003473645.1 Prevotella sp. AM23-5
GTTATCTCAAATTTTAACGAACCATTGATAGAATAATCCAAATTTTATTAGTAGTTTTGCAAACGATAAGAGTTGTTTGACAAGCAATCCTATGCACATTGCAGAAAATAGCACTGTTGCCAAATCATTACCTCCATTGAGGTGAAACACTCATAAATCGCTCATTTTAAGCTATTCTTCAGATTTTAGCGTAATTTTTAAAAGTAAAAAACTCCCTAGCGCCGGATATCTCTGTCCTCCGTTAGGCGTCCCGGCGGATTTGTAATCCGCCGTCAAAAAATGACCTAACCTCTGAATCTACCACCGCTCTAGTTTGTTATAATAAATTTATTATGGAAGAAATGCAAGAAAAAACCGTTAAAACACTCTAAAATATGGGGCGAATGTTTTGCAGTTTGAAATAATTTTAGTATATTTGTAGCATATAAAACAATCCCCTGTATGACTATATACGGGTTATGCTTTAGTGTATAATAATAAGTGATAAATAATTAAAATAGTAACATCAAAATTTAAATTATAACAACATGAAGAGAACGTTTTTAGCGACATTTCTGTCGATTGTTTTTGCTATGGTAGCAGTAGCTTGCCACAGCAGCGATGAGAAAGAGATCGGTTATACTGAGTTGCCAGTACAGGCTCAGCAGTTTGTAAAGCAGTATTTCCCTTCTGCTACCTATACCTATGTAGAGAAGGAGAAGGACAACGGAAAGTGGGAATATGAGGCAACATTGAACGATGGAACCAAAATAGATTTCAACAATAAGGGAGAGTGGAAGAGCGTGGACTGCAAGTTCTCTGCTTTGCCATCAGGCATCATTCCTGATGTTATCGCTGCGGATATTGCCAAGCGCTATCCTTCACAGCAGCCGTATAAGATAGAGAAGGAGATAGGTGGTTACGAAATCGACATCCCAGGCTACGACCTGTATTACAGCAGTGCCGGTAAATTCATCCGTGTTGAAATTGACCGATAATCCTATCCGGCATTAACACTCATTCAATCCTATATTTTAAGCAAACCCCCCATCCGGCTTGAGAAGGCAGGATGGGGGATTTCTGTATTTTGAGAATGCTTCGCTTACTTCTGCCGAGGCTGGATCTCGTAGGATGGATTGTT
>NZ_QUCG01000175.1:0-1098 GCF_003473645.1 Prevotella sp. AM23-5
AGCTGATGGAAAAAGAGTATTTGGATTTTGTTAAACCATCTACGTATGGCAACAAAGCCAATCCAAGTAGTTGTGATTCTCTCTATGATGATGTAGAGAACCCAGAGTTGAGAGCAATTGTAGAGAAAGTTGCTGCAACAACTCCCTATAGAGAGGAAACATCAACGAACGAGGCTCAATCGCCACCGAATCCGCAGAAGCGCATCAGCGGCAAGCAGCGCAAGGCGACATTGGAGGAGTATCAGCAGACCTTCCTCCAAGTTCCAAGGATTGACGACCGCAAGCCAGTCTTCGTCAGTTCCGATGTACGAGACCGTCTTGACCGTGTCGTCCGCATCCTCGGAGGGAGACGCATGAGCGTATCGGGCATCATCGAGAACATCGTGCGCCACCACCTAAGCCTTTATGAAGAGGACTTCGAGGCTTGGCGCAAATTGTGAGAATTAAGGTCTGCGACCTTGGACGTGGATAGCTGAAAGGCTGTAGTTCCAACTAACGTGTTCTGAGAGGGAGCGAGGTTATGTTTTGGGAACCCCAAAACGCCTCGCTCCACCATGAGGGCGGAGGAATTTTGCTCCCGGCGGTCGCAGAAAGTAAGTGTACCAACTGTAAACAGTGTATCGAATGACAAGCATGCAGGAACAGAACAGGAAAAAGGGCGGAAGACCGCCTACGGGCAGGGTTCGCAAGCTGTCGAAGTCTGTCACGGTGAAGTTCTCGAAGCCAAGCTACGAGGCACTGAGGCTGAGGGCGAGAAAAGCCAACCGCAAGTTGGCGGAGTACATCCGTGAGTCCGCCTTGAACGGCGAGGTGGTCAGCGGACACAATGCAGAGACGGTAGCCATCGCCAAGAACCTCATTGGCATGGCGAACAACCTCAACCAACTTACCAAGCTGTCGCATCAGAGAGGTTTCCACGAAACCCATGTGTATGTGGTGGACTTGTTGAGAAGATTGAAAGCCATCCTTGGCGAGTATCGCCAAGCAAGTCCAAAATCGAAGCCATGCGGAATAGGCAGAAAGGAGGATGCCACATGATAGGCAAGCTAAAGAAGGGCAGCTCATTTGCTGGTTGCATCCGCTATGTTACAGGCAAGG
>NZ_QUCG01000176.1:0-1094 GCF_003473645.1 Prevotella sp. AM23-5
ATCACGGCTTTCTATCCTACCACCGAGGTAGTGAAACTTATAAAAGGTAAGCGCAAAATTGTTATCGAGTCACGTTTACCCAACATCTTCTTCGCCTACGGTACCGAAGAACAACTCAAAACCTTTGTTTACGACAACGTAAATCTCCCATTCCTTCGTTTTTACTATCGTCACGTCCACGTTGGGCGCAGAATAGAGAAGGTTCCTATGATAGTTCCAGACTATCAGATGGAAAGTCTCAAAATCATCTGTGCTGCCGATGCGGATAATACAATCGTGTCATTAGTCGAAGTGCCAAAGTTCGAGAAAGGACAGTTGGTAAAGGTTATTGATGGTGTATTCAAAGGGGTGGTTGGAATAGTTGCACGCTGGCAGGGGCAACAGAGAGTAGGCGTGGTAGTAGATGATTTGGTAACAATGGCCACAGCCTATATACCAAGTGCGTTTCTTCAAAAAATATAATAAAACAATTAATAAATATGAAATATGCTTTAGTAACAGGAGCCTCGCGAGGTATAGGACGTGCAGTGGCTTTGCGCTTAGCAAATGAGTATCCTGTCATAATCAATTATCATTCTAATTCCGAAAGTGCTAATGAGGTAAAGGAACTAATTGAGGCGAACGGAGGTTATGCAGAGTTGCTACCTTTTGATGTTGCAGATTCACAATCTATAGAAAATGCGATTGACCTGTGGGAGCAAAGACATCCTGATGATTATATTTCTGTGTTAGTAAACAATGCAGGTATTCGTCGAGACAATGTTATGTTTATGATGGCTAATGAGGAATGGCATGATGTACTTAACACAAATCTTAACGGCTTTTTCTATATCACAAGACGCCTATTGAAACATATGATGCCTCGTAAACGAGGTGGAAGAATTATAAACATGTCATCGCTTTCTGGTTTGAAAGGAATGGTAGGTCAGGTAAATTATAGTACTGCAAAAGCAGCGCTAATAGGAGCGACAAAAGCTTTAGCTCAAGAAGTAGCCCCTCGTAACATCACAGTGAATGCAGTGGCTCCAGGTTTCATACAAACAGATATGACTAAGGATTTACCACCAATACTCTGTTAATTCTTATGTAATCGA
>NZ_QUCG01000177.1:0-1070 GCF_003473645.1 Prevotella sp. AM23-5
AGCTTGGGGAATTGATTATTTTTCCCTTGAGAAAGTAGTAGAGTAACTAACCACCCTCTCCTGTAACAGGGAGAGGGTAAAAAGAAAAGAATATGGACTTAGTAATTACAATATTAGGTTGGATTGCATTAGGCGTTATATCTGCTTATCTGTTAGCAATAGTAGGTAAAATAATCTTTGATGCTGCAACCGCTGATTATAAGTTATACAAGCATGTAAGATTGTGTCGCAAGAGATTGCTAAGAAAGCGATATGAAGATTATGCTTGGCTATTACTCCAGTTAGAGAAAGATACGGAAGTTTTCAATCTTACTCATAACACAAGAGATTGGACTTTTGAAGATTGGAGAGAATTTTATCTTAAAAAAGCAAAGGAGGATAAGTAATGAGTAAAGAAAAAGCTATTGAGTATATCACAAGAGCCAAAGAACAGTTATCAGACGATTTGCTTTCTGTCAGGTTTTGTCAAATGGCTCGCAATAATTTAGATAAGGCACTTAAAGAGTTGGAGGATTGATATGACAAAGCAAGAAGCAATGGCTTTCGCTATCAGCGTAGGAAAGCCGATAAGACATAACTCATTTTCAAAAGGTGAGTTTGTTCAATACAAAGGAAAGGAGTTAGTTGATGAAGAAGGAACTATCCTTCCTCAACAAGAGTTTTGGGCTATCCGTTCAGGTGGCTCTTGGGAGAATGGATGGGAAGAATATAAAGAGGATTGAGTATGACAAGAGAAGAAGCATTAAATTCAATGGAAATTCTACGAGGGTATTTCTCGGATTGGGCAAAAGGTTTGGAAAATAAAACAATTAAACAAAGAAAAGATTATGACAAGAGAAGAAAGTAAAGCGTTTTATCCTATTCTGCAAGCTTATGCTGAAGGAAAGGTAATTGAGTGTAGGACAAAACCGAGTGTCGTAGAAGGTATAGATGTTCCGAATGATTGGACGGAAATGAAAGAGATTGAATACTGGAATAATACTGAGTATCGTATTAAGCCAGAGGTAAAGTTTCGCCCTTTTGCCAACACAGAAGAGTGCTGGACTGAAATGCTCAAACATCAGCCGTTT
>NZ_QUCG01000178.1:0-1016 GCF_003473645.1 Prevotella sp. AM23-5
ATTGGATGATAGTTGCGGATTTTAGGGTTTCTAGTTCTTCTAGAAAAATTGGTAATGGTTTGGGAGAGTATTCTATAGTAACAGCTTTTGGATTTAATAGTAATACTAATCATGTTGAGATTTTAACCCCTCAAAATTTGCTATGCTATGATACGCATTTCAATTTTGTGAAAAAAATACCGCTTCCTACAGAATGGTCTAAATCAGGTAAAGGAATGCTTTTCTTTGGACAAATTTACAATTTGTCTTCTGAGCAGCATATATTAGTTCCAACAAGTATCAGCAAAGACAGTAACAAAATGTTCATTTTTGATTCTTCAAAAGCGAAAATCAAGGAGGAACTTGATTGTAGCGAAGGGTTCGTTGCTGGCATTAATATGCAAGAGCAGTGCTTTTTCGATTTTTCAGACCATCTTCTCGGAATAGTTCCGCCATTTGTTTCTGAATATTTGTACACTTTTGATAAAGCAAAAAATGTTTTTTCTAAAGCTTACAAAATAAAATTTGGAAAAAATGGATTACAGGCCTCTGATGTAGATAATTTAGGTAAAAACGAGGAAAGGTTACATAATTGGTTAATGAGCACGGAAAAGGAATTTCCAATCACGACATTAGAAACAGAGAAATATATTTCCTTTTTGATGAAGAAGGGGAGTAATATGAAAAAGTGGTTTATGCTGTTTTACGATAAGTCTTCTGGAAAAATTGGACGAATTAATTGTTTTTCTAACAAAGAGATAGTTTTTCCTATTGCAAAAAATGCAGATAAGACAAGTTTGTATGCAGTTGTAGAGAAAAACAGATTGCAGAGAATCATCTCCCATTTGAAAAATAACAATGTGAACATTTCTTATAAAGAAACAGACAATAGTGACTATTATATTTTAAAATATTTATATAAGTAATTAATAATACTTACGAGATGTCAAAACGTCTCTGAGAGGTCGTCATGATAGTCCTGACGGGTGGTAAAGCGGATCCTTTCTCTTATTGCCTCACTACGGCACAATATTGCC
>NZ_QUCG01000179.1:0-975 GCF_003473645.1 Prevotella sp. AM23-5
TCCTTCATGCTTTGTATTACAGATTCTTTGCTCATTGCTTAACCTCCACAATAAAATGTTTTTTAATATGTTTCTCTGTCTTTAACCTAGACTTGAACTTATGTTCTTTAACCATCCAGTAAGGATGATGGTAATCTATGTATTCAATAATATAAGCTTTTCTGCTAACCTTTATTATCTTATACTCGTTACAATAGGTTCGATATTCAAATCTAATCATATTCTCTTCTTTTTACCCTCTCCCTTTTACAGGAGAGGGTGGTTAGTTAATCTTCGACCTCCTTTACAGAAACATCACAACCATAAAGAGGTGACTCGTCATATTCTTTAGCCTCACACTCAATAGCTTCACGAATAGCTCTTTTCAATGACATTTCAGACTCATTAATTTCGCCTTTTACTATTACTAAAAACATTCTTTCTTCCATATTACTATCTATTTATATCCCATAAGGGATGGTTAGTTACTAAACTCGATCAAACTCTTTCTGAAGTCTCTGTTTAGTATCTGAAATAAGCTGGTGTAACTTGCCACTAAATTCTTTATCCCCGTGACATAAATTATAAAGACCATTTTCTAGCAGGTGATCAGTATTTTTATTTCTCGACCAATATTCCATACAATCTAACTTGGACAATAAATATTTAATATCTTTTGCTCTTTCTAATTTGTCTATATTCATATTACTATCTATTTATATCCTTTGCAGGATGTCAGTTACTCCTCAACTTCAACAAACTTTCCGTTTTTAAGTCGATACCAAGTATCTGCCTTGACATTTTCTCCGTCAACGTACTCTGTCTTAACGCATACTGGAACATTATGATTTTTCTCATCGCTCCATTTCCACTCTGCAAGCGTTATCCATGAGCCTACCTTTGCTTTGGCTCTGGAACTATTGCCAGCGCACATAATAACGGAATCTTCTCCAGTGCTATCAATCTGAGCAGAGTCACCGCTTGAACCAATCTTAG